>JAIOHO010000273.1 GCA_019912905.1 Anaerolineae bacterium | reverse complement strand
GTGCTTGTCAAGCGTTTGCAATCGAATGACCTCAGCGCCCTCGGAACCCTCTTTGATCGTTATTACACCCAGATATACCGCACCGCGGTGGCGATTACCCACGAAGATACGGTAGCCGAAGACATCACCCAGGATTGTTTTTTACGGCTGCACCGCTATGCCAGCCGCATTGATACCAACCTGCCCCTGCCCCCCTGGTTGTATCGCGTGACGGTGAACCTCGCCTATACCTGGGTCAGCCGTCATAAAAAGCGGCGCGTTTCATTAGAAAGTGTGGTAGATTATTTAATGAGTCCGGCCCGCACCACACCGGACCACGTGGTCGAAGTCATCGGCATGCAGGAAGAAGTCCGCCGGGCCATCGCCGCGCTCAATTTCAATCAGCGCGTGGTGGTCGTCCTGCATTATCTGAACGGCCTCAGCCTGGAAGACATTGCTCAGATTCTGGACTGTCCGGTCGGGACGGTGAAGAGCCGTCTGTATTATGCGCGCGAAAATCTGCGTTACCGGCTTGTTAGTGTCAATGGAGAACCACAGGTCGCTCATGGGTATACCCGATAACCAACTCGACGACATGATTGCCCTGTCCTTGCAGAGCGGTATGGTCGTGACCCGGCGTCAGAAAGAGCGTGCCTGGGAGCGGCTGCGCCGCAGGGCGGTCCGCCAGGTGATGCTGGTGCCCTATGCGGTCCCACCCGCCCCGGCTCAGCCGATTCTCGGTTGGCTGGATCGCGTCGCGGCGGCGGTGGAACGCGCCCTGGCGTGGATGCTGACGGAAGAGGGGATGTATCATCGTGCCGCGGCCAACCGACGCGCGATGCCGGTGACCACCGTGCTGGGGGCCGGGCTGGTGGTCCACATCTACGTGCCCCTGTATTATTCCGCCTATTAGCCCTCGGTCGAGCGACTCCTGCGCGCCGAACCGAAGCTCAAACGCCCCCAACCATTGTGAAAACCTTAATTTAGATGCCTTGGTTCGGGGGTTTTCAGCCGATTTTTTGCAGTATAATGATTTTACGGATCTGCTCACTGAAACCTCAATGATGGACTTCGCTTATGCTTGCTGCGCCCCGTGTGATTACTGTTGACCCAACCGGCTCGATTGCGCGTATCATCCGGGTTGTTGCGGACCTGCTGGACCGCTCGATTACGGTGATCGACATCGCCAGTGGTCAGGAAGCGCTGGCCGAAGCTCGCACGAATGACTGCGCGGTGCTGGTGACTGCCGTCGAACTTGAAGACGCAATTCGCGGCTATCAACTCGCCATCGAGGTCAGCCAGGCTTCGCCCGACACCCGCGCGATCGTGCTGGCCGAAAGCTCTGACCCCGAACTGGATCTGGATGAACTGGCCGATTCCCCTTACGTCTATATGCACCGCCCGGTCGATCTCGGCCTGTTTGCGCGCGTGATGGTGGCTGCGCTGGACGGCGGAGACATTTTTGCGGCGGCTCAGAATCCATCGCATACGGCCCTGCCCGTCGTGGTGGACCTGGGCAAAATGCCATTTCTCGATGTGGAAGTGGCGCGGCCCATCATCGACACCCTGCTGACCGATGTGGGGGCCATGGCAATCGTGTTTGCCAACCGCACCGGGGAAGTGCTGCTGGAACGCGGCGCAGTCGGTTATCTCGACCGCGAGAAGTTGACTCACGCGCTGCAACCCATGTTTGGCACGACCATCGAAATGGGCGACCTGGTCGGAGGCAACACGCGCACGCTGCATTTTTATGATGGCGACGACTACGACGTGTTTGTGATCTCCGTCGGCCTGCATCACTTTTTGTGCCTCGTGTTCAACGGCGAGGCGGGCAACCGCGCGTTTGGCTCGGTCAACCGCTTTGGACGCCGTGCCGCCGAAGACCTGGTGGCACTGCTGGGATCACCGGCCTTTGCCGTCGAAACCACACCCAAACCCGATGCAGCCCCGGCACGCAAGCCGCGCCGCCATAAATCTGAAGAAGATGACCTGGAAGACCTGTTCCAGCCCCTGGAACGCGCCGAAACCAGTTACGAGACCTATGAAGAACCGGAACTGATGCAGTTGGAACCGATTCAGGAGCTGGACCTCAGCATCTTCGATCACCTGGGCGAACTGGATTTGGACGAAGCGGACGATCTGTTCAGCCCCGAAAGGCTGGCTGATCTGGCGAATGAAGGCGCGCGAAAGGGTGAACTCATCGATGATGATCTGGCCCGCCAGCTTGGGATCATGCCCAAAATGGATGAGTAAGCACCCCTACACCACGGTTCTCTGTGCGAGCGAGGATGGCAGGTTTGAACGTGTCTGAACAGAACGTGAGCACGGGCACTTCCCAAGACCCGCTGATCGGCAGACAACTGGGCGATTATCGTATTACCAGCCGCCTGGCGTCCGGGGGAATGGCCCGGATCTACAAAGGCATGGACTATAAGCTCCAGCGCCCGGCAGCGGTTAAAGTCGTCGAACTCCATGCAGCCGATCAGGATCAGTCGATTACTGCGCGCTTCAAACGCGAGGCCCGCGCGGTTGCCGCCCTGGAACATCCCAACATCATTCCGATTTACCAGTATGGTGAAGACGACGATGCCGGGGTGTATTTCCTGGCGATGAAGCTGGTCAAAGGCCGCGACCTGTCGCATGAACTGCGCCGCCTGCGCAAGTCCAGCCAGCCGCTGATGGACGTGGAGCGCGCGCTGAACCTGATGGATCAGATCGCCGCCGCCCTGGATTACGCGCATTCCCAGAATATCATTCACCGCGATGTCAAACCGTCCAATATCCTCATCGACCGGGAAGATCATGCCACGCTGACGGATCTGGGATTGGTGCTGCGTGTCAGCGCCGAGACGACGATGGGCACCGCCTTTGGCACGCCGCGTTACATCGCGCCCGAACAGGCTACTTCCTCGGATAAAGCGGTTCCCCAGAGCGATATTTACTCTTTTGCGGTCATCCTGTACGAAATCCTTACCGGGCAAACGCCGTTCAATGGCGATTCGCCCATCGAAATCGCGCTGGCGCACATTGGCGACCCGGTGCCGCCACCGCGCAGTATTAACCCGGCCATCCCCGAAG
>JAIOHO010000272.1 GCA_019912905.1 Anaerolineae bacterium | reverse complement strand
ATCACCAATGCCAATATCAGCGTCGGCGTCTCTGACCGGCTGATGGATGCGGTCAAGGCGGATGGCGACTGGGATCTGGTATTCCCGGATACCTCCTACCCGGATTACGACGAGGTCTGGGACGGCAACCTGGAAAAATGGGAAGCATCGGGCCGCCGCGTGCTGCACTACCGCACGGTCAAAGCGCGCGACCTTTGGAATGCAATTATCGAAAGCGCCTGGGCCAGTGCCGAACCAGGGGTGTGGTTCCGCGAGCGCACCAACAAGATGTCGAACAGTTGGTATTATTCCGATCTGGTTTCAACCAACCCCTGCGGCGAACAACCGCTGCCCGCCTGGGGTGTCTGCAACCTGGGGGCCATCAACCTGGCGCAGTTCTACGATGCGGATAACCACGATGTCCTGTGGGACGACCTCGACCGGACGGCGCGCATTTCCACACGCTTCCTCGACAATGTCATCGATTCGACACCGTACTTCTTCGAGCCGAACGCCACCCAGCAGTTAGGCGAACGGCGCGTGGGACTCAACACGATGGGCATCGCCGAACTGATGGTCAAGCTCGGCATCCGCTACGGCAGCGACGAATCGGTCGAATTCATCGACAGGCTCTACAGTTCCCTGGTGCGGGCGGTGTATGAGACGTCGGTCGAACTGGCGCAGGAGAAAGGGCCGTTTTCGCACTTCGACGCGGAGAAATTCCTCCAGAGCGGCTTTATGCAGTCGATGCCCGAAGATATTCAGGACAAGGTGCGGCAGCACGGCATTCGGAATGTGACACTTTTCACGCAGGCCCCGACCGGCACGACCGGCACGATGGTCAATACCTCGACCGGTATCGAACCGTTCTTCTCCTGGGTGTATTACCGCAAGAGCCGCCTGGGGCTGCACGAGGAGCAGGTGCCGATCGTCAAGGAATGGTTCGACAGTCACCCCGGTGAAACCGAGCTGCCGGATTATTTCATCACGGCGATGGACCTCAGCCCGGATGAGCACATCAAGGTGCAGGCGGCGATCCAGCGCTGGGTGGACAGCAGCATCAGCAAGACGGCTAACGTCCCCAACGACTACACCGTCGAGCAGGTGAGCGATCTTTACCTGTATATGTACGAACTGGGCTGCAAGGGCGGCACCATTTACCGTGATGGCAGCCGCGACGAGCAGGTGCTCATGCTCAAAGGCGACGAGCGCGCCGAAAAAGAGATGGCGAAGAAATCCGAAAATGGCAAACCCGCTGAGGTGAAAGTCGAGCAGGTTTCGACTCCGCATCATATCTACCCGCGCCCGGCCAAGCTGTCCGGCGTGACGGTCCGCCGCAAAACGCCTTTCGGCAATGCTTTCATCACCATGAACACCGATGACCAGGGCCATCCCTTCGAGGTATTTATCACCGTCGGCAAGGCGGGCAGCGATTTGCAGGCCGATGCCGATGGGCTGGCGCGCATGATTTCGCTGGCGCTGCGCTCGACGGCCCCACAGAACCGCCGCCGCATGCTCGAACTGGTGATCGACCAGCTTCAGAATCTGGGTGGGGCGCGCGCGGTCGGGCTGGGGCCGCACCGGGTCTCATCGCTGCCGGATGCGGTGGCCGGGGCGCTGCTGGAGCATTATTTCCAGCGCGAGGCAGTCACGCAGTTGAACCTGCCGATGAACGGGGACACAGACCACGACGAACCGATCATGGCGGAGCCGGATGGCAGCTACAAGGGGGCGGATATGTGCCCTGAGTGCGGGACGTATTCGCTGATTCGGGCCGAGGGCTGCCGCAAGTGCCTTACCTGCGGCTACAGCGAGTGCTGAGATGAGCAGTGGAGTCGTGATGGACGCCTTTTTCGCGGATTATCTCGAACGACTGCGGACGCTGAACCGGGAATTTCGGGACACCTATGCCGGACTGCCCGCCCAAGCGCTGGATTGGTGCCCGGGCCAGGACATGAACACCTTCTGTGTGCTGGTGGTGCATACGACCGGGGCTGCGCGCTTCTGGATCGGTGTGGCGCTGGACGACGTGCCTGACCGGAACCGGGACCTGGAGTTTCAGGCGCGGGGTCTTAGCG
>JAIOHO010000271.1 GCA_019912905.1 Anaerolineae bacterium | reverse complement strand
GCCAGCGGCGCTGCTGGACTCGTTCGCCCAGCGGCACCACGGGCAGTGTGGGGTTGGTATCGGTAATGGAACGCGGCGCGCGCAGGTCTGGGACGCTGCTCTTGCGCCGACGGCGGCTCCCCCGGTGCTGACGGCGGCCCTCGTCCTGCAAAGCAGCCTCGTAATATTGCAGGACTTTCTCATCGTCGAGATCGAGCCAGCGGGCGTAGTTGCTGAGGAAACCGCGCACCTGGACCACCGACGCATCGGCGATGCGGAAATCACCCTCCTCGAAGGCTTCCAGCATGCGTTTGCGGATTCGCAACGACTGCTCAGCCTCGTCGAGCGTGCGTTCTTTCGCCTCGCGGCTTTCCCGAAGATAACGCCCAAGCGCGTATGCATCCATAAAAGAAACAAAACTAGCCCCGTAGCGGGGCCATTCTCATCGAAAAGGTGGGTTCCTTACGACTGTTCGGCAGACTCTTCAAGCGTCGTGGCTTCGGCCTCAGCCACAGGCGGCGCGGCCTCGGCTTCTTCGGTCTCGCTGCCAGCCTGCTGCTCGGCAAGGTAAGCGGCCAGTTCCTGTTCGGGCACGATGGTCACCCGTAGTGCAGGCGACATTTCATTACCCAGACGGATGGGCACTTCATGCGTCCCCACTTCACGCAGGGCCTGCTGGCTGATGCGCCGCCGGTTAATATCCACGCCCGTCTTCGCGAGCAGCGCTTCGGCGATTTCCTGTGTCGTCACCGATCCGAACAGCTTGCCCGTGATCGCCGCACGACGGCCAAAGACCAGTTCGACCCCATCGATCTGCCGGGCCAGTTCGTTCAATTGTTTATCCAGGGCAGCCCGGCGCGCACTCGCCTGTTCGCGCAGTTTTTCAGCGCGTTTCATTTCGCCGGAGGTCGCCTTGACCGCCAGGCCGCGCGGGATCAGGTAGTTGCGCGCAAAGCCATCTGCAACGTCGATCACTTCGCCGGCAACGCCGTGTTTGTAGACATATTCCAGCAAAATCACTTTCATGGTCGGTTGCCTTCTTGCTCTTACGAAAAGTTTACTCATTATATGCAGACACATCCCGCCTGCCAAGTCTCAATGCGCGGGGGGAACATCCGAATCAGGGTGGTTTCCAGCCCAAGGATATTTAGATGATGAATCATACTTTTGGACTGCGCTTACGGATGTTCGGCGGCAAGTGCGGTAAAATGAGGCTATCGCATGTCAACAGGAAAGATTCCATGCCCGGACCGGCCATTACCAAGCAGCTCGCCGCCTGTACGGAGGACAGTTTTCAGGAAGTCGCGCAGATCTTCCGGCACGACTTCGTCCTGTACGCGGGCATGCTGCAATCCTGGACGACCTTATTTGTAGACGAAGTACCAGACACGCAGCCTGTCTTCGCCCAGATGACCCGTCACTTACTGGACGCCGCCCAGCAGTTTCTCGAAGAATCACAGGCTCGTCTGTACCCACCGCGCCTGCCAGATCAAGTCAGCCACAGGCGTCACACCCATCTGTGCATGCGGTGGGATCGTTTTTTCGAGGATGTGGTCACCGCCGTCCGCCCCAGGCTGTTCCCACTGGAAGCCTATCTGCGGACGTACATCGCCCGTCCGGAATTTCATGCGCTCCAGACGAGTCTCGCCCCGGCAGCGGACCATGAACGAATCGACAAAATGCTCCTGAGTGCCTACAATAAACTCCAGGCTGTGCTCGATGCCGAGCAGTTTGACCGGCGCGTGGCCGAGGTGATGCGCGAACGCCAGCAGGCCGTCCGCAGCAGCAGACACAGCCCACAGTAAAACGATTCTTTCGACATTTTCCAGGGTAAGGGGCCTTCCCCTGGCCGATTCCGGGCAGTCCGACCATTATCGTTTATTCATGAACGCCAAACCCTTCTATCCAGCACTGGCAGTCATGCTGGTGTTTTTCAGCATCGCCATGAGCGCGCTCATCAGCCAGCGCGTTTTCGAGCGCCTGCCTCACCTCGAAGATGAAGTCGCCTATCTGTTCCAGGCCAAAACCTACGCCGGGGGTCACATCGTCGTCGATACCCCCCAGCCGCGCCGCGCCTTCTGGCAGCCGTTCGTCGTCGATTTCCAGGCCACCGGCAAACGCTTCAGCAAATACACTCCCGGCTGGCCGCTGCTGCTAACGGGCGGCATCTGGATGGGGCAGGCCTGGGTGGTCAACGCCTTCCTCGCCGGGCTGACGGTCGCGCTGGTCTACCGGCTTGGGCGCGACATCTTCTCGCCGGATGTGGGTCTCATCGCGGCAGGGTTAACAGCCTTCTCACCGATGGCCCTGCTGCTGAATGCCACCCTGATGGGCCACACGGCGGCGCTGTTCGGCGTGACTCTCTTTCTGCTGGCCTACCGGCGGCTCGAACAGGGGCGGCGGCCCCTGCGCTGGGGGATAATCGGCGGGCTGGCGCTGGGCCTGGTGGTGACCACCCGCCCGCTGACAGCGGTGGGCATCGCCGCGCCGTTCGTGATCTGGAGCCTGGCGCGCATCATTCGAGCTGCGATTCACAATTCGTCGTCATTGCGGGCCATGCTGAGTCCCCTGCTGGCCCTGGCGGTGGTCACACTGATCGTCAGCAGCATCATCCCCATCGACAATGCAGCCACGACCGGCGACCCGGCCAAAAATCTGTACACACTGGTCTGGCCCTATGACCGCGTCGGGTTCGGCGAGTGCTGCGGTCGCAGCGGCCACACCCTGGAAAAAGGTATCCGCCACGTGCGCTTCGACCTCTCCCTGATGGCCGCCGACCTGTACGGCTGGCAGTTGGAGGACATCACCCAGTTCGGCAGTCACCTGAAGACCCTGCTTACCAGTGGGCAGATCGGCACGTCGATCACGCCGGACTTACAGGCGCATCTGCAAACCGCGGGGGATTACTGGCCGCTGACCGGAATCAGCTGGATTCTGCTCCCGTTCGGGCTGCTCATCGGCTGGCGGCGGCACTGGACCTGGCTGCTGGCCGGGGCAGCGCTCACGCTGGTCGTCGTCCATCTGGCCTACTGGATCGGCAGCCAGCGCTACAGCACCCGCTATTATTTCGAGGCGCTCGCCGCCCTGTCCCTGCTCAGCGCGCTGCCTCTGGCCTGGCTCATCCAGCGCATCGGGCGGCGTGGACCGGTGATTGTGCTGCTGGCGGCGGGCCTGATCTGGACTCTGTACAGTTACAC
>JAIOHO010000270.1 GCA_019912905.1 Anaerolineae bacterium | reverse complement strand
ATTCTATTTTATCCAATAGTTACGAATAAGGATGGTGGATTGGCTCCATAATAAGATCAGTAGCCGTTTGAGGAGGGTGAACAAATGGCAAATGAAAATCATCGGTTCAGCACGCTCTATGCGGATCTGCCTCGCCACTGGTGCCCTCAATCCCAACGCTTTGCAGGCGGTGATGCCCTTCTGACCTACTTAAATGACGGCTGGGAAATCCAGGACAATATTTATTACGAGGAATACTGGCACGGCGGCGCGCGGCGGGTGCTCATTTTTTACTTTGTGCTGGCGCGCAAAAATGAATGCGTCACCATGCGCGTGCTCGGCAATCCGATGGTGGATCGCCTTCTCAACCAGCTCCGGCTGCGTGTGATTCCGACGGCGGGGGTGCGGGCGCGGATTCGCCAACCGCAGCAGCCGCGCCGCCAGTTGAATTAACGGCTGAGGAAGGGCCGCGCTAAATTTCGGATGCGACCCGGCAGCAGCGGGCGCAGCCGCTCGATTTCTGCCGCAGACAGCGGGCGCAGCACCAGCAGCGCCGCCAGGTAAGCGAACGCGCCCGCCACCAACCCGACTGCCGGATGCAGACTCCACCCCAGCCACATCGCGCCGAACATCACCCCAGCCGCCGCCGCAGGCCGCCCGATCATCGCCAACCAATTCAGACGCCCCAGGGCCTGATGCAGCAGCCGCACGAACGGCAGCAGCAGCATGAATTCGGAGGCGATCGTCGTGAGCGCCGCCGCCTGATAGCCATACTGTGGGATAAAAATCAGGTTCGAGACGATGTTGAACGTCACCGCAATCGCAAACGCGCGGGTGATCCGCCGCTGCAAGTCCAGCGCGACCAGCACGTACTGCGTCAGGCTGTTGATCCAGCCGAAGGGGATGCTCCAGATCATGACCTGGGTGGCGATCGCGCCATCCGGCAGATACTGCGAACCGCCCAGGATGCCCGTCAGGAAGTAGGCCAGGAAGGTGAACACCACTGCCACCGGCAGCGCGATCAGCAGCAGCAGCTTGATTGCCAGCGTGTAGGTGCGCTTGAGGGCGTCGCGGTCTTCGTGTGCCTGGCGCGACATCACCGGCAGCATGGCCTGCGTGAAAAACGCCGGGATGATATTGAGCGCTGACAGCCACTTGTAGGCCACGCTGTACAGGCCGACCATCGTCGTGCCATGCATCGCCTCGATGATCAGCACGTCGATCTGAAAGAAGATGGTCGCCAGGAAGTGATTAAGCAGCAGCGGCCAGCTTTCGCCCACCATGCCGCGCATCAGCGGGAAATCGGCCAGTCCAGCCCAGCGCGCTCGGCGCGGTGCCTCATCGGTCTCAGACCGTGAATCGGCGCGTGAGGACGCCAGCAGCCTGCGTCCCCCCCACAGCAGCAGCGCCAGCGTCAGCACATTGGTGACGATACTGGCTGCCGCCAGCCCGATCACGCCGTAACCCAGCACCAGCACGATCAACCCCAGCACGGTCTTGCTGATGGTCGAGAGTGTCGTAATCGCCGCCGGATACTCCGCCTGCTCGAAGGCATAAAACAGCGACGTCATCCCTTTGCTCAGACTGCCGGGGAACAGGCCCACGTACAGCAGAATGATGGCAATCAGGCCGCTTGTGCTCAACGGCGGATGGATGAACGACTGGCGCGCCAGTAAAAAGGCAGCCAGCAGGATCACCCCGACCAGTGTCAGGCCGAAGCGCAGGGTGCTGGTGCTGAACAGATAGCGCGCGGCGCGGGAGCGGTCGCGGGCGACCTCACGCGTCAGATACAGGTCCAGGCCAAAATTGGTGAAAATATCGAACCAGACGAAGATGAACCCGGCATAAAAATAGATTCCGGCGTCCTCCGGGCCGAGGATGCGCAGCATTACCAGCGCAAAGGCGAAGTCGATGCCCCGGTTGAACAGATTCAGGATGATCGGGGCCAGGCTGTTGCGCGCGACGCGGGTGATCGTGTTCGAGTCGCCGCTGGCAACGAAGGAGCGCCACAGCCACACCCCTGGCATAAAGAGGGCCAGCACCGCGCCTAGAAACGACACGAACAGGCCGATCTGAAAGCTGGACGGGCTGTACACCAGCCGGATGGTCCAGTTGGCTTGTTCAACTTCCAGCAGCTGACTCTCGAAAGCGCGCTGCGTCAGGTCGGGGTTGGAGGAGGCGCGCCAGGCCTGAATGCCTGCCTGAATACGATCTTTAATCGCTCCGAATATTTCCGGTGGATCGCTCGTCATGAGCGCCTCAAGCCGGTCCAGCAGATCGTCGACACGGACCGCATCGCCTGCGATGATTGCCCGGTCGATGGCGTGCAGATAAAACGTCGGCGGCGCAGTGCCCTGGTCAATGGCCTGGTCGATCAATGCATCGACAGACTCGACGCGAATACCCTGCAACCCACCCAGAACCGGCTGCACATCCAGCGCGACTTCGGCGTCTTCGTCTGCGCCCCAGGGCCGGATGAAGGCTCGCCAGCCCGACATATACGTTTCACTGACGACCACCCATGCCGGTTCGTTGATCTGCGCGTCGAAGATCTTCTCGCGCCCGGTGTCGCTTCGTATCGTGGGCCACTGGGTCGCATGGGCGGGAGTATCCAGATCAGGCCCGACCCACACAGGCCCACCGCCGCCGCTGGCCGACCAGATGCGCACGGCCTCATCCTCGTAAGCCAGTGACCATTCCGGCCAGGCGCGCAGCGACGGCGAAGTAATGAGATCC
>JAIOHO010000269.1 GCA_019912905.1 Anaerolineae bacterium | reverse complement strand
GTTCCAGATCGTGGCGCAGGTTGCGCCAGGTGATATAGCCGTTGTTGGAGATCACGCCGATCCAGTTGGCAGGCCGGATGTTCTGGCCGAACACCTGATTCGCCAGTGTTTCCAGGTCGAGGAGGATGTCGCCCCCCAGCGTCACCGAGTCGATGCTGGTATTGCGGATATAATTCGGTGGGCGCGTGTTGAGGCCCAGCAGCTCGTCGGCCAGCCGTTCCAGATCGCCGCGCACAGCCAGCGTCATTTCGGGATTATCCGGGCTGAAATCCAGGTTGAGGTTCGCTGAGATTTTGTCTTCCAGTTCGACCTGGACCGCCTGGCAGAAATTCAACGTCGATTCGAGGGTTTCGATCGGAATATTGAACAGCCCATCCGCTAAACGGATATCGTTTTGCAGGGTCCGGCTGCACTGGAAACGCCTCAAGGCTCCGCCCCAGTCATCCGGGCGGAAGGCGGCACCGGTCGCACCCGTAAACACCCGATTGGCCGATAGTTCGAGGTCATGGCGCACATTGCGGGCGATGATCGCAGCCCGGTCGCTGGTGATGCCGAACCAATCTGGCGGGCGTACCCCATCCCCAAAGATGGCGTTCGCCAGCAGTTCGTTGTCAAACCAGAGGTCAGAGGCCATCGTTGCCGAACGAATATCGACATTGCCCGCCCAACCATCAGGTCTTGTCTGGGGTCCCACTGCTGCATCCGCCAGCCGTTCGAGATCGGCCCGCAGTGTATCGGTAAACGCACCCAGGTTGTCAATCTGCTGCAACGGCGCAGCCAGGACCACACCGGTCAGCACAAAGAGGATCGCCAGCAGGAAGAGAAAATAGCGTTTCATCATTAACCCCACATGATATCGCACCTTCCATTATACCCACGCCGGCCAGATGCAAAAGTGGTCCGATAGTAAGGCGCTGATTTGCAGATTGTGTGAAAAGTTCACCAAGATTGTAAAGCTTAATCGAATGGCTCATGGCGCTGGTGTACCATTGAATTAATACAGAATTGACTAAGGACGGTACCTTTACCGTGAATCAATCCAAGTTTTCGTTTACCCGGCGGCTCGCCGTCATTGGGGCGGGCCTCATTATCTATACGCTGCTGTTTGTGGTGACCTATACGTCGCACAGCCATGTACGCTTCATAATGCCGCTCTATCTGCTGCCCATCCTGGCGGCGGCGTGGGCATTCGGACTGCGTGGTGCGCTCAGTGTCGGTCTGATCGCGCTGCCCTACAACAGCCTGCTGATGTCGAGCATGGGCGGCGACCTCACGCAAATCCTGAGTGCCGAGCGGCTGGCGGGGGCGATTCTTGGCCTGGTGACGAGCGCCATCATTGGTCGGCTGTTTGACCTGCAATATCAGCTGCGGCAGCAGCTCGATGAACGCATCCAGGCCGAGCAGCGCGAACACGCGCATACGGTTTTTGCCCAGGCATTGAGTCATATCAGCACGGTGCTGAATATGACGCTGGATCTGAACGAGGTGTTTGACCGCATTCTGATCAGCATCGACCATGTTGCGCCGTGTGATACGGCAGGGATCGTGTTAATTGACGGCGACGCGCCGCAGGTGGTCCAGCAGCGAACCTACGTCGAACACGTCGAGGATCTACAGTGGTCATCCGCCAACGCCCGGCATCTCGTCAGGATGTCTTCGGTGGATCAGGTGATTATTATCGAGAACCTGCCCAAGCAGGTCGGTTCCTGTGTCAGCGCGCCCATTCGTCTGGAAAATCAGACGATTGGGTTTTTGATCCTGCGCAGCCACCAGCCGCACGCCTTTACCGAAATCCACCTGAGCCGCCTGGAAGCTTTCGCCAATCAAGCGGCGGTTGCCATCAAGAACGCCCGGCTGTACAAGGCGCTGGAAAGCAATGCCATCGAACTCAATATGCTCTACCAGGCCACTTCGTTTCTGCTGAATGCCAGCAGCCTGGCAGAAATCGGGCATCAGATCGCTCAGGCAGTCATTCAGGAATTCGTGAAGGCGGACTGCGGCGTGATGCTGCTGGACCCGGATAACGGGACCATCAACCGGTTGGCGAGGGCAGGGCAGTTTGGAGTGAATACCGATGCTCCGCTGCTGCTGGATGGCGATGGTCTGGTCCCCGAAGCGCTGCGCCAGGGGAAAATCATCTATTCGCCGGATGTGCGCAGCGATCCACGTTATGCGAATCATTGCCCACATACGCGTTCCGAACTGGTCATTCCCCTCAAAGCGCGCGGGGATGTACTCGGCGTGCTGGACCTGCAAAGCCAGGAATCGGATGCCTTTGACGCCCGTGACCGGCGCATCCTGGCGGCGTTTGCCGAACAAGCGGCGATCGCCATCGACAACATGCGGCTGTACGACACCCTGCACCAGTTCGCGCTGGACCGCGAACAGACGGTCATTGAACGCACGGGCGAACTGCACCGCGCCAAAGAGCGGGTCGAAGCGATCCTCAACAGCAGCAGCGATACGATCATCATGACGATGCCCGATGGGCATATCGAACAATCGAACCGCGCGTTTTACGACCTGTTTGGCTACTACATCGACGAGGAATTTGATTGGCCGCTGACACGGCTGGTGATCCCGGAACATGTCGATGCGCTTCAAGAGGTCCTGAAGCTTGCCTTCGAAGAACACCAGCCCCAGCGAATCGAAGTCACGGCCCGCCGCAAAGATGGCAGCTGCTTTGATGCGGACCTGGCGCTGTCGCCCATCTTTGAACGAACCAGCGACGGCTGCCGGGGCATCGTGTGCAGCCTGCGCGACATCACCGAACGCAAGCGGATGGAGCAGGAACTGCGCGAGGCGCTGAATAAAGAACGTGAGCTGCGCGAACTCAAATCGCGCTTTGTGTCGATGGCTTCGCACGAATTTCGCACGCCGCTGGCAACCATCCTGGCAACCACCAGTCTGCTGCGCAACTACATCGACCGGATGGATGAGGCTAAAAAGGAACGGCAGTTTGAGAAAGTCGAAGAGCAGATTCGTTACATGACCGGGCTGCTGGATGATGTCCTCACTATCGGACACATGGAAGCCGGGCGTGTGCAGATCGATTCGGAAGCGCTCGACCTGTACAGCTTCTTCGAGGAAATGGTCGAAGAATTCCATCAGATTCGCAGCACCCATCAAGTCGACTTCCAATCGGAGGGCAACCGCCGTCCGATCCCGGCGGACCGTAAGTTTATCCGCGAGATCGTCAATAATCTGCTGACGAATGCGGCCAAATATTCGCCCGACGGCAGCCCCATTGATCTCGATCTGATCTATGAACCCGATCAAGTCGTATTCCACGTCCGTGATCGTGGTATCGGTATCCCAGAGAAAGATCAGTCCCGCCTGTTTGAGGCCTTCCATCGTGCGGAAAATGTGGGCACGCGGCCCGGGACCGGGTTGGGACTGGCAATTATCAAACATGCCGTGGATCTGCATGGCGGCAGCATCACCTTTGAGAGTAAAGTAAATGTGGGCACCACATTTACGGTCTGTATCCCCATTCGGGAAGTGGAGAGAGTGGTCACATGACGAAGATACTGGTCGTAGAAGATGAAGCGCCGCTGCGCGAGAGCATCGTCGATACGCTGTCGTTCGAAGGTTACGAAGTGGTCCAGGCGGAAGATGGTCGCAAGGGTTTGACCTGTGCGCAGGTCGAGCAGCCTGATCTGGTGGTGTGTGACATCGCCATGCCAGAGTTAAACGGCTACGAACTGCTGCTCAAACTGCGCGAGGACCCGGAGACGGCGACGCTGCCGTTTATTTTCCTGACCGCCCGGGCGGATCGTCCCTTTATGCGGCACGGTATGGAACTGGGTGCGGATGATTACCTGACCAAACCGTTCACCCATGCCGAC
>JAIOHO010000268.1 GCA_019912905.1 Anaerolineae bacterium | reverse complement strand
GAGGATAATCAGCACATACAGGCAGAAATGAGCCACGCGATGGCGTTTGAACTTCCGCCAGATCAACTGCCGCTGCGACAGAATCTCGTAAGTCGGTTCGGATTTGAGTGACGGGACGGATGCGCTCGCCCCGGCGTCACGTTCAATCGTTGCCATAATCTAGTTTGCCTTCTCGAATCGGATGCGCGGATCGAGCCACATCAGCAGCAGGTCGGAGATAAACACGCCGATGACCGTCAGAAAACTGAGCATCATCAGCATACTCGCCGCCGCATATGTATCCTGCGCAATCAAGGCCCGCAGCAGCAGCGGACCCGTCGTCGGCAGGCCCAGCACAATCGACACGATGGCGGAGCCGGATACGATCGAGGGCAGCAGGCCGCCGATCCCGCTGATGATCGGATTGAGCGCCATACGGAATGGGTACTTCAGAATCAGACGGCCTTCGCGAACACCTTTGGCACGCGCCGTGATGACATACTGCTTTTGAAATTCATCCAGCAGCTGCGACCGCAGCACGCGGATCAACCCGGCAGTTCCCGCGGTGCCGACCACGATGACCGGCACCGGCAGATGCGACAGCAGATCGAGAAATTTCGCTATACTCCAGGGTGCACGCAGATATTCCGGCGAGAACAAGCCCCCCGGTGTCACGTTAAACACGCGCAGCATGAGTACCATAAACACCAGCGCCAGCAGGAAGTTGGGTGTCGCCAGGCCAATCAAGCCGACGAATGAGAACACATAATCGCCCAGCGAATACTGGTTGATCGCGGAATACAGCGCGATAGGAATCGACACGACGTACACAAAGAGGATCGACGACAGGGAGATCACCACCGTCAGGAACAGCCGTTCCTGAATGAGGGACCACACCGGCTGTTTCCACTCAAACGACTGACCGAAGTCACCCTGAGTGATGAGCGGCACAATCCAGTGGACATACTGCATATACAGCGGTTGATCCAGGCCGTAGCGTTTCGTCAAAAAATCCAGTTCAGATTGGTCGGTGAGCGTGCCCTCAGCTTCCAGTTGCAGCGCGTAGTTCTCGATCCAACTGCCGGGCGGCAGGTTGATCAGATAAAACGACAGTAAAGACACCAGGGCCAGCACAAGAATCATATATACGAAACGTCTCAAAAAATAACTACCCATGGCTCCTCCAGTACGAGAAAGTGGCGCTGCGCAGCCATCACCGGCACGCCGTCCACCCACCTCCTTCGTGCATCATCCAGTATGCTGGAAATTACGCGAACGGCATGCTTGCTGCCGCACCCGGTTTCCACGCATGACAATCGGTGCGATCCCTTGTTGGACGTGTAGTTTGGGCGCTGGCCGTATCCGGCTCGATTGGTCGTTCAGGCCGCAAATAGGTTCTCGTTGAGGGTCTGCAATAACATTCATTTCGAATCAGGTTTATCATTGCAAAATCTCATTTCACATATTTGAACACACCCCACTGAAACTGTCAAAAAGTCCGCCGTGCCCCGGCAGATGTTTACCGGTCATCAGGCTGGCCCGCGCCGGTATGCAGATCGGATCATTGACTTAGCAGGTCTCGAAGTGCACCCCATCCGCCGCGAGTTGATCCAGATTGGGCGTGTGGGCACTCGTGGAGCCATAACAGCCGAGCGAGTCGGAGCGCTGCTGGTCGGTCATGATGAGCAGGATATTGGGGCGAGTCGCTGAGGCAGGCAAGGCCGGTATCCTTGCATATTATGTAGCCAATTCGCCTGGACTATACCACGCCGCCGGGTCAGAGGTTGGAGACTATCGCGGGCAGGTGAAACAACGGAAACAGCGCGGGATGCCTGAAGGTGATGATGTCTGCAAGCTGGCCGTCGTGAAACGTCAGCACCTGAATCCCATAGGCATGGTAGACGCCCGGTTCTGCCGATTGGCGATACAATCCGAAGGCAGGCTGGCCGTTAGCACGTGTGGGTCGCAGGTGCCAGCGTCCCTGCGCCTGCCCGCTGAAGACCGTCCGCATGGTCAGGTCGCGGATCGTCGCCCTGCCGCGATACCAGGCCGGGATCGGCGGCATACTGAAGGTCGCATCGGCTTTCAGCAGCGCCAGCAGCGCCGCGACATCCGCCGTTTCCCAGGCGCGCACGTAATCCTCCAACTGCGTCCGCAGCGGCTCATCCAACCCATCCACCCGGACCAACGCCGACCCACTCCCCCCTTCTTGAATCGCCATCGTGCTGCGTGCCCGATGCAGCGCGCTTTTAACGGCGGACACCGTCATATCCAGCAGTACCGCCGCTTCGTTGGCCTGGAAATCCAGCACGTCGCGCAGAATCAGCACGGCCCGCTGGCGCGGCGGCAGCAGGTGCAGCAGGACGATGAACGCCAGCGTCATCTCCTGCCGGGCAAAGACGGCGTGCTCCGGGTGATCGTCGTCCGCCAGCCACCGGTCATCGGGATACGGTTCGATCCAGATCGGTTCGTTCACG
>JAIOHO010000267.1 GCA_019912905.1 Anaerolineae bacterium | reverse complement strand
GAATGAGATGAGCGGCGCGCGCGCTGAAAAAGCGCACATGCTGCGCGAATGGCTGACCTCCGACAATGGCCCCCAGCGGGTCATCATCACCTGTCGAACTGCCGACTATGACCAGACCCTCGATATGGGACTGCCCGTCGTTCAGATCGGGGATATGGATTACTCCCACATCGAGCGCTTTGCGACGACCTACCTGGGTGACGATCTGGCCCAGATCTTTCTCGCCCAGATTCTGCCCAAAACATCATGGGAAGAACGCCACAAACAGCACCTGCATCAGATCGCGCGTAATCCCTTCCTGTTAAGTGCCATGATTCTGACCCATAAGAGTTCCCCGCATGGCGAGGTTCCCGATAATCTTGGCCTTCTGATGCACCAACTGGTTTCCGAAATCTGGGAGCGGGAGCACGCCAATCCGGGCACGCCCAACGCATCGTTTGAGGAACTCCGCACCGCCCTGGCGGACCTGGCCTTTGCCATGCTCGACAGTGACCTGGGGATCTACGTTCCGTACAGCTATGCACTCGAAAATACCGGCAGTGAACTGCTGCTGGAGCTTGCCCAAAAAATGCAGTTGATTGAAATCCGCGCAAGCAGCGTGCGTTTTTCGCAGCAGATGTTTCAGGATTACTTCGCAGCCCTGGCATTGGGGCGTCAAAGCCTGTCCGCCTATCTCCATACACCCCAGATTCAGACTGGCGGTCGTTACACAGCCGGCAAGTGGGATCAGGCCATGATCATGTACTCCGGCACGACCGCGAATACGGACGAAGTCCTGCTGGAAATCTCACGACACAATCCATTCCTGGCGCTGGAATGTATCAGCAGCGGCATCAACGCATCCGACCGCACCGTGGACCCGATCATTGGGAGTCTGATTCGCATTGCGAATACACCAGAAAGCGATGCGCGCGTAGCGACGGCCAATATCCTGGCCCGTATCGACGAAAATCTGGCGATACCCATCCTGCTGGAAGCCATGCGCGATGGCAGTTGGGACGTGCGTTGGGCTGCGACGCTGACCCTTCAGGAGATCGACATTACGCTGCTCTCCGGTCTCACCGACGTCCTGTGGGAACTCGAGCATGATATCCAGGATGCGGCAGAGGTAGCCGTTCGTCAACTGGGGCCGGATGCGCTGCCCACCCTGCTCAAACTGCTGCAAAGCGACAACTGGAAAATGCGGCGCGGCGCGGCCTGGGGACTGGGTCGGGTGCAGGATCGCGCGGCCCTGCCTGGCCTGGTTCAGGCCCTGCACGATGAAGACAATCTGGTCAGCGCTGAAGCCGCCACATCGCTCGGTCAGATTAAGGACGAGGCAGGCGTCACCTGGCTGGTAGAAACCCTCCAGCATGCGAACTGGCGGGTACGCAGAGCGGCGGCGCAGGCCCTGGCGATGACAGGCAGGCCTGCGTTGAGTGCCTTGACCGAGGCGCTCAAAAACGAACACGAGGACGTCCGGCGGCTCGCCATCGAAGCACTGAAGGAAATTAACGATCCAGACATCACAGAAATCTTGCTGGAAGCCAGCTACGACGAAAGTGCGGAAGTGCGCGGCGCAGCCATTGACGCATTAAGCGGAACGCAGGACGAGATCATCGTCGAACGCCTGATTGAGTGTCTCGCAGATAATACCAGGACACGCTGGAACAGAAACCGTATCTGTGATATTGCGGCCCGAGTTCTCGCAGCCATCGACATGACGGAGGCCCGTAACGCCCTCGAACACTGGCAGAAGGATGAGGTACAATTGGCTCCCAGACAGAAGAACATCACCTCCAAATCTTCAGGCTCGAAGTCGGCAAATCGTGCCAGAGAGCGTTTGCAGCGAATTACGCGCCCGACCGCTGAAGCTCCGGCCTCTCCGCAGACGCTTGCCCAAGCCCAGGACAAGACGAACTCGCAGCCCCAGCGCGACGTCGTCCGGCCATTAAAAGCGGAACTCAGCCCTACGGCAATCCTTCATTTGGCGCGCGCGCTGGAGAATCAGGAACCCAGGGTACGGCTGGCTGCCATCGAAGCGCTTACGACCATCGGCACCAGTGCAGCCCTGGAAATTCTGGTGCAGGCCCTTCGAGATAACGATCCCGAAGTCGTGAAGGCTGCTACCCGGGGCC
>JAIOHO010000266.1 GCA_019912905.1 Anaerolineae bacterium | reverse complement strand
TGCCTTCATCGGCCCAATTACGCACCGTGGCCGGATGCACGCCCAGAAGATCGGCGGCTTCGCGCAAACTCACCCATTCTGATGTGTCATGACTCATAAACTGACCCGACTTGTGCTGTGTGAAGGTATCCCCATCACTTCAGTATACCTCAGGTCCTCGTCTGCCATACGGCCAGACAATGAATAATCCAGCCCGGGCTTTGTTCTGTGCCCAGGCTTCAAACATCCTGCCTATAGACATGATAGACGGTGCAGCGGCGCAAGGCAATTTTCGGACGCCAAAAACCCCGGCGAACCGGGGTCTGCGATGCTGCGAAAAGGGGTGCTGCTACGAGGGGCGTGAGCTGAGCTGGACAGGCACGACAATCTGCTGGCCGTCGCGCCACAGGGTCAGGTTAACCGTATCGCCGGGGCGGGTGTTCCGCGCCAGATAAGATACCAGCCCGTTCATCCCTGAAAGCGGCACGCCGTTGATGGCCGTGATGATGTCGGCAGTTGTCGGGACCGCGTCGCCTTCAACAAAGACGGTTCGACCGGGGTTGCGCAGCCCAGCGCGTTCAGCCGGACCGCCGGGCACCACGCCGCTGACGATCACGCCGCGCAGGTTGTTGGGCAGCTTCAGCGTTTCGATCAGGTTCAGGCTCATGTCCGGCCCGCCGTTGATGCCCAGGTAGCTGTAATCCACCCTGCCATTGGCGAGAATATCCGTGGCGACCCGTCTGACCAGATTCACCGGCACCGCGAAACCGACGCCGGAACTGCTACGCGATTGGCTGATAATCTGTGAATTGACGCCAATGACCTCGCCTTTCAGGTTGAACAGGGGGCCGCCGCTGTTACCGGGGTTGATAGCCGCGTCCGTCTGGATGACCGAGCCGATGGAAAAATTGGTCAGGCCCTGAATGGTGCGGTCCAGTGCGCTCACGATGCCCGAGGTCAGTGTCCAGCGCTGGCCGAAGGGACTGCCGATCGCCAGCGTGGTCTGGCCGATGACCAACAGATCCGAATCCCCGAGGACGACCGGCTGAAGGTTTTCCGGCGGGATGTTGACCTTGAGAACGGCGAGATCGGCATCGGGATCAAGGCCGACCACTTCCGCTCGCACGATGGTGCCGTCGTAGAAGTTGACTTCGATGCCGCGCTCGGTGGCGCCATCGACGACATGATTATTGGTGACGATGTGGCCGTCCCTATCCAGCACGAAGCCGGAGCCGGAGCCATACCCGAAGCCCTCATCCACGTTGCCGACTGTCTGGCGGGTGGTCACGTTGATCGAGACGACAGACGGGCTGACGGTGTTAAAAATACCGGCTAACTGGCGTTCATAATCGGTCAGGTCGAGGCTGTTGAGATCCACCGGCGGCGGCTGTGCCGGGACCTGCAACAGGACGGGCGCAGCCAGCGCACTGGCCGCACCGGGCAGAATCGATGTACCGATCAAAAAGCCAAACGCGACCAGCAGCACACTACTGAAAAACAGCGCAGCTTTGCGTTTGAAAGAAGACTGCATAATTCGACCTTTCGACACACGGGGATATCGATCTGGATTGACCAGCCCTTTGGTGACCACTATACTCCCAACCCATGAGAAAATGCTAAGTCATCCCTTAAGTTTCGATCAGAGCAGGCGTGCCCGATGAAGATTGCCATGCTGAATGAAGCTGCGCCCATACCCGGACGTATGAATGAAGATGCCTGTGCCATCTTCAGCAGTGGCGACCAGATTGCCCTGCTGGTCGCCGATGGTGCGGGCCAGCGCATGAAGACGACGCAGACGACGGCGTTGTTCGAACGCCTGGGTACCGGTACGACTTCGGCGCGTTTTGCGGCGCAGCTCACCCGCGGCGTGTTTGAGGCGAACCTGCATCGCGCCCCAAACGAGATTCTGCTGCGGGCGAATGCCGCTCTCAGGCAGGAAATGGACTCGGTCTACGGCGAACTGAGCGCCGCCGCGCTGCGCCAGCACGAACCGCAGCTGGCCCCTTATCTCGATGAGGACCCGCGCCTGTTTCGCATGGCACTGGCGGTGTGCGTGGCGACTGCCGTCCAAATCGACCGGCGCGCGCGGACGCTGGATTATGCCCATGCCGGCGATACGGCGCTGCTGCTGTTTCATGCCGATGGCCGCATCAGCGAACCGACCCGCGACCCGGTAGGCCATTATGATGAAGCCGCGCTCAAGCAGGCGCAGCAGATTCAGGCCGAACACGGCGCGCCACACCTGGCCGACGTGCTCGATGACCCGCGTGTGCGCGAAGCCAACTGGCGCAACGGCCTGTATCACAATTACGTCGATGGGCAGGGCGCGGTCGATCCAAACCTGGGCGTGGGGGTGATTAATGGCCTGCCGGAGCTGACCGCCTATATCCAGCAGGACACCCTCGACCTGACGGGTGTGGAGGGCGTGCTGGTGTGCAGCGATGGTTTTCCCTGGCCTGCGCCGCTGGATGAACCGGCAGAGGAGCGGGCAGCGCGCCTGCAATCCATGCGCGAGCGCATCGAACACGATGGCCTGGAAGGGTATTATGTCGCGCTGCGAGCCACCGAACGGGCGGATTTCACCCGCGATCTGTACCCGCGCTTCAAAATCCATGATGACTGCACGGCGGTGTACGTCACACTCTCAGACTGAGGGGCGTCAATCGGTGCTGGCAGGCTGGCTTGCGTTAGCGGCCTGGAATCCTGCCGGGATAAGCCCTGCCTCGGTTACAATCCGGGGAACGATCTCCTCCCAGCCGACCGCCATAATA
>JAIOHO010000265.1 GCA_019912905.1 Anaerolineae bacterium | reverse complement strand
AAAGTCCCTCTCCATGAGGGAGAGGGATTTAGGGTGAGGGCTAACCAAACTCATGCATATCGAACATCTCTCGCTGACCAATTTCCGCAACTACGCCCGGCTCGAATGGACGCTCCCCAAAGGGACGACCGTCATTCATGGCGCGAACGCCCAGGGCAAAACCAGCCTGCTCGAAGCCATCTACTATCTGGCAACGTCGCGCTCCCCGTACACCACCAGCGACCGGCAGTTGATCCACTGGCGGGCAGAAACCGACCCCATCCCCTATGCGCGACTGGCGGCGGAGGTCTGCACCCGGCACCGGCCCCTGGATCGCATCGACATGACGCTGATGCTGGACACCACTAACGGCGATGGGGCGCGCTTCAAAAAGGTCGTCAAGATCAACGGCGCGGAAAAGCGAGTGATGGATCTGGTCGGGCTGGTCAACGTCGTGTTATTTCTGCCGCGCGACCTGACCCTGGTGGAAGGCTCCCCCTCCGACCGGCGCGGTTTCATGAACGACACGCTGGCCCAGGTCGATCAGGATTACCTCGACGCGCTCAGCACCTACGATAAAATCCTGCCGCAGCGCAATGCCCTGCTGCGCCGCATCAGCGATAACCTGGCTGCGCCGCACGAACTCGATTACTGGGATTCGCAGTTGGTCAAAGCCGGGGCCGTGCTGATCGCCGGGCGGCAGCGCTTCCTGCGCGAACTGGAAGCTGATGCGCAGAAAGCGCATCACGACCTGACTGGCAAACGCGAAACCCTGACCCTGGACTATCAGCCGAGTTTCACGCCGACCGCCGGGGGCGATGGACAGCTTTCGTTCAACACCACTGGCCTGGACCTGCACCGCGAGTTGAGCGCCGAGCAGATTGCGCCGCAGTTCGCCGAACAGTTGGAAGCGGAAAAGGGCGAAGCCATCAAACGCGGCGTAACCCTCAGCGGCCCGCACCGCGATGAACTGCGCCTGCACATCAACGGGCGCGATGCCGGGTTGTATGGCAGCCGAGGTCAGGCGCGCACGGCGGTGATGGCCCTCAAGCTGGCGGAACTGAGCTGGATGAAACAGCGCATCGGGGAATGGCCGCTGCTGCTGCTGGATGAGGTGATTGCCGAACTGGATGCCAGCCGCCGCGCCTATCTGCTGGACCGGCTCGACGGCGCGACCCAGACACTGATGACTACCACCGAACTGGACATCTTCACCACGTCCTTTCTCGAACGCGCCGCCGTCCTCCGTATCGTCGATGGACAAATCGCCGCCGAGACGCCCTGAATGAAAAGGAACTTAAAGCATGGACGAAACCCGCAAAAAAATACGAAGTGAAATCCTCAAATTGGTGGAAGAGGGAGATCGTATTATAGAGGCGGAAACTGAAAAGACGAAAGATGACAAGAGCAATGAAGAATCATCTAAAAAGTTGCCGGTTCAGGTTACTTATCAAAGGTGGTATACAAAGGCCCTCCCTGTTGTTAAACAGCTTTTGCCAGAGAGGTATTCAGAATTTATAGAACAATACAAGATTGAAAAGCGTAAAGAGTAGAAGTTACGCAGTTGAAGAAGACAAGCTAAAATCAGCGGCATGAACGCACCGAAATGTACCGAATACGACTACATCAACTTTCTGGTGGCCGCACAGCAAGTCTTTAGCGCGGTAGAAGCGGCCCGCAGCCATCCCGA
>JAIOHO010000264.1 GCA_019912905.1 Anaerolineae bacterium | reverse complement strand
GATTCATCCAGCGCGGTTTCCAGGATCAACTGCGCGGTGATCGACGACTCATCAGGTTCCGGTTCGGGCAGCGACGGCGGTGTATCCTCCGGTTCGAGTTCGGCTTCCTGTTCAGTCGTCTGATCGAAAAATGCAGCGTAGGCGGCTTCAATTTCGGCGCGCGACACCGAAGCCGGAGGCTGCGCCGAGGTGCCTTCGTCGCCCGCTTCCTCGCCACGCATCATCGCCAGTACATTCCTGAAGCTCGTATCGCTGACCCCGACCATCAGATCGCTGACCGTACCCCCCTCTTCCAGGGCAGGCATCGGCGGTTCATCGGCGGCCAGTTTCTCAAAAGTGGTGGCTGGCGGCTGACTCTTTGGCGGCGGCGAAAGCTTGCGCAGTTTCGGCGCAGGCGGCGGTTCGGGAATTTCGCCCTCTTCGTCCTCTAAGGGGCCTGTTTTGGCTTTTTCAATCTCAGACAGCAGGTTATCCATCCCACCGGTGAGGATAAACTCGACAAACTGCTGATGGCGGTCAGGCAGCGGCGTATGCGCCTGCTCCGCGCGCATCGAATTGACCAGATCCTGAAAGTCGCCGCCGGGAAGCTGCGGTGGCCCATCGGCGCTCTCATCAGGGCTGATTTCGCTGAGCATGGAGTCAAACGTCCGGTCACCCTGGTCCGAACTGGTTGCCAGAAATTGGCGCACCGCGTCCGAGTCGACACTCGGCACCGCCGGAGTATCGCCGTCACGGACAGGGGGTTCGAACAGTGAGGAGGGTGCTTCGTCCGCCAGAATATCATCCAGGCTCGAGAATTCGGGCAGGCGCGGCGGCGCAGCTGGTCGATCCGTGTGGCCCGGCAGAATCCGCGTACTCGGAGGAACAGGTGGCAGATCGTCCTCCTCGACACCCGGCAGGATGCGCGTTTGCGGCAGATCGTCCGGCGAGGAGTCTTCTTGCAGAATTCGGGTCTGGGCCGGTTCATCCCCTGGCAGCATGCGCGTGTTCGGCAGATTTTCCGGTTCATCATCCGCTTCAGGTGGGATGCGCGCCGGGGGTGGATTGTCTTCATCCGACAGGATGCGCGTATGCGCCGGTTCTGTGCGCTGTATGGGTGGACGCGGTCGCGGCTCCGATGGATCGGGGCGACCAAGAATTTCTGTATCGGTCCCAGGTTGGTCTGGCTCGACAAAACTGCGGGTGATGGCGCGGCCCGGCTGTGCCATCTGTTCGACGGCGTGTTCGATCAGCGGAATAATGCCGCGCGCGCTGAAGGGCGCATCGATCATGCCCTGGAGTTCGAGATCGCGGATCATGCGGCTGGAGTCGGGCTGCATCGGGCTGGCGATGATGGCAATTTCCGGTTGGATTTCGCGCAGCTGCCGGACAATCTCGGCCCCAGGCAGAATCCTGATGTCAAAGTCGATCAGCGCGACGTCATGCGGGTGCGTGCGCAGGTACTCCATGGCTGCATTCGGATCGGTGAAGGGATGCACCTCAAACGCGCCGGTCTGCTCAAGCGCCTGCTTGATGGTGACGGCGAAGACTAACTGCCGGTTGATGATGAGGACACGGATAATCATATGCTTATTGTATGATGCCCCGAAAATCGGCGCAATTTATAAATTCAAACCGGGCTAAATCCTAACACCAACGACCTTCCCATCACTCAGGAAGCCGGTCAAAATAGCTGTAGGCGAAAAAATCACCATACCCGATCATGTGTGTGATCTCGTTTTTGGAAGCCCACTGCCAGTCAGCCACCTCCAATCCCATAATCGGTGTCCCGACCGAACAGCGTATCACATCCACCAGCCAGATGTCCTGCATAAGGTGATTCCCAACCAGGCGCTCAAATCGGCGAAACGAGTCTGGCGACAAACGCAGACCCAGTTCTTCATGCACCTCCCGCAGGGCAGCGGTGAGGCTGTCCTCACCCGCCTGCACGTAACCTGCGGTCGTGGCCCAGATGCCAGGAGCAGAAATCAGGTGGGGGGCGCGCTGCTGGATCAGATACTGACCGGCTTCATTTCTGATCCACACCTGGACCACCAGATAATAGTCTCCCGGTGGGAGTGCCGTGCCACGTGTGACAGTCCTCCCTGTGCGGTTCCCCGAAGAGTCACGCACATCGCAGACTTCCATCGCTACCTTCCCCCGGCGCGTTCACCTCGCCCATTCCCGATGGCACCCAAAACCAGTTCAGCACCTTCGACTGTGGAAGCTGTATGGCGTCACGGTTCAGGCACCACCCCCACGCCGATCGTCCCGGTGTTATTGACGTCGCTCAACTCGACCACGTTATTGTCGCTGTCTGCCTTCACCTGGATGGTGTACACGCCCACCGCCGTATAGGTCAGGTCATAGGACAGCGCAATGCTTTCACCCGCGCTCAGGTTTGATACCACTCCCAACTCCTCGACCGGACCGCTGGGAAGAAGCTGGATCGTGTTGGTAAATGGCCCGGTGTTGGCCTGCCCATTGTTGGTGATGGTGACCGAATAGGACCCCGTCACACTGCCTGCGACCGGCAGTTCCAATGCGGTAGGGCCGACGATGCTGATCACGAGCAGGTCCGCCGGGGTGGGCGTATTGGTGATCGGCGGGATCGGCGTCGCGGTCCGCGTCGGGGTAGGCGTTGGCGTGGCCGGGGTCGTCGTCGGCGATGGCGGCGGGTTGACGATCGGAATCGCCGTGCAGATACCAAAAATGGAAATAAATTCTTCGTTGGGGTTCAATGGATTGCGCTGGATCACCCAGCCGGAGGTCGTCGCGCTGATGCGCACCAGCCACCAGGAATTATCGCCGACCCGCCCGATAATGGGGACCTGGCGTCCGGCAGGCAGCGTGGTAATGCGCGGATAGACCGTGCTCGGCCCGGTGCGCACGTTCAAGGCCACATTCGTGAGCGCACGGCAGGTGGGGTCGTTGGGGTCGATGATCGGGACATTCGTCTGCGGCACGATCGTCGCCGTCACCTGAGCCTGGCTCTGGCGCACGACGACGTTGACCAGCGCCGGGTCGCTGGCAACTGCACCGCGATAGGCGATCACTTCCAGGACCAGATTGCCCTGCTCCGCCGGACGGAAATCGAGCAGCACGTTCATATTCTGATCTCCGGCCACCGATTCGGAGGAGACCGTTTTGACGATCTGGTTATTGGCAATCAACTGCACGCGCGTAATGCCGACCGAATCTGTCGCGTTGGCGCTGACAAAAACATCTGTGCCGACCACGATCTCGTCCCCGGACTTCGGCGACGAAATGGTCACCACCGGCTTACCGGCGCTCGAAGCATCGCCCGATTCCGTCGGCAGCGGCTCGGTGGTCGGCGGCGTGCGGGAAAGATTACAGGCACTCAACAGCATGAGGGCACAGATGAGAAGGAGGACTTTCCAGTTTGGCATAAGATACTCTTATCCCTGCGTGCAATCGGTCTACTTGCATTCTAACATTAGCTGGAAAGCGGGGCAACGCACGCTCGCCGGGCGAGTGCCTGACCCCTCATCTTCGGATGACCATCGCTCGGCAGGTGACAGAGAGGCAGCCCTGGTGGAAACTGCGGCACAGGGCTTGCGAAGTTTAGCTTACGATCGAAACGCGCAGGATCAGCCGATCGGCTCCTTGTAGATGACATAACGGCCCATGTCATCACCTTTGGCGAGGCAGGTAGACATATCGACTTTAAATTCGTGGCCGCCGGAAACCCAGCGCAGGCCCTCCTGAAGCAGGCCCTGGCCGACGTAACATACCGGGCGGTCGGCCTGGCGGCCCCAGCACATTGGGCAGCGCTCCAGGGTGTAGATAATCCGGTCGTTGCCTTCTTCATGCACGTTGGAGATCTGATCGGAAAACTGGGAGAAAATATTCGCCATTGCCGGGACGCCAACTTTGAGTTTGGCGCTGAGGGGCAGCACCTTGAAAGCCAGGTCGCCCACGCCAGCCAGCGCGCCAAAGGCCCGTAAGCCCTGCGCGAACGTGGCACGACCGGCCCGCAGCGCCAGACCACGACCGCCGCGCGGCCCGTACATCTCTTCCAGGGCAACATTTAACGCCGTAAAATCCGCAAAATCAAACCCTTTTTCCAGGTTAACTGCGGGGTAATTGTCAATCAGATTTTCCAGCCCGGCCAGGTTCAGAATGGCGTTCAGGCCATTCTTGCCCATGATTTCTTCCATTGCCTCGATCGTGATGCGGGCAAATTTGTTCGGATAAAAGTATCCGCTCTTCTCACGTGGCATCGTGCCTGGTCCTCCAATTGGTGAGTTATAGCCAATCGCGGTTTCTAACGAGTAGCTTTTATGCGCAATGGGAGCCTATCCCAACTTTTACAAGTATACGACATAAAGTCGCCGCGCCGCAATTGATAAACTCAATTGTTGGGCAAGGCTTTGGCCCTGCCCATCCACGCTCAATTTACCAGTATAATCTCGGGGGCGTTTTCGTGCTGCGCCAGCGGCAAACGACCCTGCATACTCCACGGGCCGGTCCAGGTAATCTCGACCTCGGCCACCCTGCCGTGCCAGTCCCCGGCGTCCTCGAAGAAGACGAGCTTGTTCTGGGGCGTGCGCCCGCGCCATTTGCCCTTGTAGCGTTCTTCGACCAGCACCGGCACCGTCTGTCCCAGGAAACGCTGATTGATCCCGGCGACGACCTCGGCTTGCAGGTCTTCAAGCAGCTCGTGACGGCGCTTCTTTTCTTCGTCGGACACGTCATCGTCCATCGAGCGGGCGCTGACCGTGTTCGGGCGCGGGCTGTAACGCGCCAGGTGCGCCTTGTCGAGTTTGAGTTCCGCCAGCAGGTCATATGTGCGCGTGAACTGATCGGCGGTTTCGCCGGGAAAACCGACGATAATATCGGTATTGATGGCGACATCCGGGATGCGCGCCCGAATGTTGGCGATCAGGCGGCGGTAATCGTCGGACGTATAGCCGCGCTTCATGCGCTGGAGCACAGTGTCGTCCCCGGCCTGCACCGGCACCTCAATGTGCGGCATCACGCGCGGCAGTTCCGCCACCGTATCCAGCAGCCGGTCAGTCATCCAGTTGGGATGGCTGGTGAGGAAGCGAATGCGCTCCAGGCCGGTTTCCTCGGCCACGTCATGCACCAGGCGCAGCAGATCAGCCAGGTCTGGCCCATCGGGAATATCCTTGCCATAGCGATCGACGATCTGCCCCAGCAGCGTGACTTCCTTGACGCCTTGCAGCGCCAGACTGCGCACGTGAGCGACGATTTCGCCGACGCTGCGGCTGCGCTCGATGCCGCGCCGGAACGGAATGATGCAGAAGCTGCACGCATGCGAGCAGCCATAGACCACCGGCACATGGGCGCTGATGAGGTTGTCCTGTTCATGAGCGGGGAGAATCAATTCCCCGTCCTGGATGGCATCCCGCTGTTGTCGGACGAGCCGCTCATCTTCCAGTGCCTGGACTTCGTGCGTGCGATCCAGCAGGAAATCGACCATTGGTACTGGCTCAGAGGGAGCCATGAACACATCCACATAGGGCAGCTTTTGCCGGAGCGCCAGTGAGTCCCGCACGCCAACCATACAGCCCATCACCCCAATGACCTTATCCGGCTGTTTATCCTTCAGCGCTTTAAGCAGTAACAGTCGGTTGAGCGCTTTATCCTCCGCGCTTTGACGCACCACACAGGTATTGACAACCAGAATGTCCGCGTGGTCCGGGTTTGCAGCCGCTTGATGTCCCAGGCGTTCCAGTTCGGAAGCCAGCAGTTGCGAGTCGGCTACATTCATCTGACAGCCGAAAGTCCAGATATGATAATCCATAACAACACATTACCCATCCTAACAGTACAGATTGAACGTCATTGTATCGGATAGGTCTAGGC
>JAIOHO010000263.1 GCA_019912905.1 Anaerolineae bacterium | reverse complement strand
CAATATCACGGAGTTTGACCCGATCAACTCGTTTCATCTCCACGCCGAGTTTTTCGACTATTACGATCACGGGACCACCCTCCAGCCGACCTTGCACACAGTCGATACCATCATGCAGGCACAGGCGCAGCGGGGAATCCTCGAATTTCGGTATCGCTGGCCGGGCAAGTACATGTTCCACGCGCACGTCAGTGAATTTGCCGAACTGGGCTGGATGGGCTTCTTCAACGCGGTTATGCCGGAAGACTTCCCCGCTGCTCTGGCCGAAGTGGGCCTGGAGGAGGCGTGGAATCGCCGTGGAACGCAGGGCAGCGCCGGGAATTTTGTGGAGGCTGTATCATGAGTGCACCAGCCGAGTCTGCGACCCCAAAACGAATCTCAGGTGGGGTCTGGGGCCTCGCGCTCGTACCCCTTGTGCTGCTTGGCATCGTACTGGCCTATCTGGTCGTCACGGGCGGGGGACTCACCGAACTGGCTGGCCCGCCGATCGAGCAGGTCAATATCCAGGCGATTCGGCTGCCGGAGCCAGGCATCATCCAGGTCGAGGTGGTCAATGACGGCCCGCAGTCTGTGACCATTCCACAGGTGATGGTGGACGAAGCCTATTGGAGTTTTAGCGCTGAACCCTCGACGACGATACCCCGATTGGGTCGAGCCGTGTTTACGATTCCCTACCCCTGGGTAGCTGAAGAAACGCATGAAGTGGCGCTGGTAACGGAACTTGGCGCGACGTTTACGGGTGAAATTGCGGTTGCTGTCGAAAGCCCTCAGCCATCACCCCGGTTGTTTGCCCAATTCGGTCTGGTCGGTCTCTATGTAGGGATCGTGCCCGTTTTTCTAGGCATGTTGTGGTATCCGTTTATGCGTCAGATGAGCCGAAGCGCGATGAATTTTATCCTTTCGCTGACGATCGGTCTGCTGGTCTTTCTGGCGATTGGCACCTGGCTGGATGCCCAGGAGTTTGCCGGTGAGTTGCCCGCTTTCTGGCAGGGTGTGCCCCTGGTGATCTTTATTGCACTGATTGCGCTGGGTGCGCTGCTGGCGGTTGGCACAGCGCGTCGGGGCCAGGAAACCAGACCCCTGAGCATTGCCTACCAGATCGCACTGGGTATCGGCTTTCACAACCTGGGCGAGGGCCTGGCGATTGGCGCCGCCTTTGCGCTCGGAGAGGCTGCGCTCGGAACTTTTCTGATTCTCGGCTTCACACTCCACAACATCACGGAGGGGGTCGGCATTGCAGCTCCAATCGTGCGCCAGAATCCTGGTCTCAAGCATTTTGCCCTGCTGATTGCGCTGGCGGGAGGCCCCGCTATTCTGGGCACGTGGCTCGGCGGTTTTGCGTTTGACCCGGTCCTGGCAACCATTTTCCTGGCGGTAGGCGTGGGCGCAATCCTTCAGGTCGTCTGGGAGGTCGGCAAGCTGGTGGCCCGCGACAGTGCCAGCCTCGGCCAGTCGGTGATCAATTGGGTAAACCTGACAGGTTTTTTCGCCGGAATCGCCATCATGTATTTCACGGCTTTTCTGGTGAAATTCTAGGGTCCAAGACGAGAGCGGGGCCATTCAGCGCCCCGCTTTGCTCAGATTAACGTATGACATCGTGTTCGTTGAGGGGGATGAGCAGGATGTTCTGGTCATGGCCCCGGATGGATCGCCCTCCCCTTCACTCCCCGTAACGTGCAAAAAGCCAACCGGCAAACAAATGCAAAAATTTCTGAAACGGGTACTGCTCGCGACGGGTCAAGCCTGAAACGTTGAGAGACGCGCCCGGCATCGCCCGGGTATATAATTGGAGTGAACATCGAAGCCAGAGGTTAGACAAGGCAATGAGCAGCGAACAGGTTTATGAGATGCTTTGGGACTGCAAATACTGCGGGACCAAAAAACTGCTTGGCAAGACCCATCGCTTCTGCCCCAACTGTGGCGCGCCGCAGGACGATGAAGCCCGCTATTTCCCCTCGGATGATGAAAAGGTTGCGGTGAAGGATCACGTCTTTTACGGTGCCGACGTGATTTGCCCGAACTGCGATACGCTCAACAGCGCCAATTCTCAGTTCTGCCAGCAGTGCGGGACACCCCTGACCGATGCCAAAAAAGCGGAACTGGTCAGCGATGATCAGGTGATTCGCGATGGCGAAAAATTTGAATCGACCGGACCGCGCGATATTGCCCAGGAGCGCTACGAACAGAAGCTGGAGGCTGCCGGGCTGACTCCGAAGAGCAAGCCCAAATCGCGCCGTGGCAACCTGGGGCTGATAGCCATTCTCGGCGGCATTGGGCTGGTGATCGTGTTCGCGCTGGTGGCGATATTTTGGAAGCGAGAGACGACGGCCTATGTCACCGGCCACAGTTGGACGCGTGAAATCAGCATCGAAGAATTTGCGCCGCGTGCTCAGAATGCCTGGTGCGATGCGATGCCATCAGATGCCTACAGTGTCAGCCGCCGCAGCGAAGTGCGCAGTTACCGGCAGATTCCCGATGGTGAAGAATGCAGCACCCGCCGCGTGGACAACGGCGACGGCACCTTCAGCGAGCGGCGCGAATGTCGCACCAAATACCGCGACGAGCCGGTCTACGATAATATGTGTTATTTCACGGTCAACCGCTGGGGGTACGAACGCTCGGCTCGGGCGGCTGGGGAGAGCCTCAAGGAGCAACCTTACTGGCCGGATACACAAATCCGGCAGACCGGGACCTGCATCGGTTGCGAACGCGAAGGCCAGCGCAATGCCGATTATCTGGTGCATTTTCGCGCCGATCAGGATGAATACACCTGCAACCTCGATCAGCCGCAGTGGGACAGCATCCCGCTGGAATCGACCTGGACCTTCAAGGTTGGGGTGATCACCAATCAACCGGACTGCTCAACGCTGGCACGGGCGGGGTAACGCTACTTCTTGACCTTGCGCTGGACGAAGGTGCGCAGCGGGTACGCCAGGGCTTTCGGGTCGGGGATGCGGTCGCTCAGGCAGGTCTGATTGGCGACCTCGAAATCGTGATGAAGGCGCTGCACCTCGCGGATCTGGAGCGGTGAGGGTTCGTTGCGGAATTGGGTGACGACAGTGGTATGGGGTTCGGCACTGAACAGCAGCCAGCGCCGCTCCTTGAGCTTTTCGACGCGCGGGCGGATGAGCTGGCCGATGCTCAACTGGTAGCGGAACTCGGTCAGAACCGGCGAGACGATAAAGGCGGACACCTCGAATTCGCCCATCGTTTCGATACACGCGCCGCTGTGATGATGGTAGATGCGCAGGCCAAGCGCTTTTCCCATGTGCTCGTCTTTGATCGTCAGTGTGGACAGGCCGTCGCCCGTGTCCGCCAGTACCTGGGCATCGCCGGTCAGCATGGCCTGCTGAGCCAGCAGCCGCTGATTGGCGTAGCGCTCGTAGATGACATGGAACTGCTCGCTGTTCAGCTTGCCATCCGAGTAATCGCGCAGCAGCGCCCGAATCTTCTCCTCGACCCGGTACATGAAGACTTCGGCTTGATCGGTCGAGTGCGTAGACATTCCAGGCTCCCATCAGGTTTTGCAGGGCGATCGGCAGAGCGACCCAAATCCAGGCGGCATTCCGGCGGGACCGCGCCGCTGGGAGGCTCTCCTTTCCCATCATACAACGGGAATGGAACGCGCATCGATTGATAACTGGGGGAATCGGGCGTTTTTTCACGGCCAATTCGGTTTTATAATGTTCCAGTGACTATCGATATGCTATCATTGTGCTGCCTTTCACAAGTAAGTGCCCCGGTGAGGAGAAATCATGACCAAGAACGGCCATCAGCGACTGGTAATTCCCGGCCCTGTCGAAGTGCGCCCCGAGATCCTCGAAGCGCAAACAGAATGGATGATCGGCCACCGTTCGTCGGTGTTTGCGGATCTGTTCGCCCGCCTGCAAACCAAGCTGCGCCAGGCATTTCTGACCGAGAGCCGTGTGTTCGTCAGCGGGTCTTCGGGCACGGGATTGTGGGAAGGCGCGTCGCGTAACTGCATCCGTGACGACCGCAAAGCCCTGCATCTGGTGGGCGGTGCGTTCAGCGAGCGTTGGGCCGAGATCAGCCAGCTCAATGGCAAGCAGGTGGACGTGATTGAGGTCGAGTGGGGCCAGGCCCATACGCCGGAAATGGTCGCGGACGCGCTCAGACAGTCAGCTTATGATGCGGTGTGCGTGGTCCACAATGAAACCAGCACCGGCGTCACCAACCCGATCCAGGCGATCGGCGAAGTGGTGCGCCAGTATGAGGACACCCTGCTGCTGGTCGATACCGTCAGCGGTTTCCTGGGCACCGAACTGCGTACCGACGCCTGGGGCATCGATGTTGCGCTGACCTCCTCACAGAAAGCCTTTGCGCTGCCGCCGGGGGTGGCCTTCGCCGCCGTCAGCGATCGGGTGCTGGAACGCGCCCAGCAGGTGAAGAATCGCGGGTATTATTTCGATTTTATCGAGCTGGACAAAAGCCTGCAAAAGAACAATACGCCCTCGACGCCGCCTGTCGCGCTGATGTTTGCTGCGGATAAGCAGCTCGACGATATCCTGGCCGAAGGGCTGGAAAATCGCTGGGCACGTCATCACCATCTGCGCGACCTGACTCATCAGTGGGCGCTGTCGCGTGATTTCGGCCTGTTCGCCCAGGAGGGCTACCGCTCGAACACGGTGACGACCATCGAGAACACGCGCGGCATCGACGTGAACGATATGGCGAAATTCATGAAGGGCAAGCAGTTCGAGATGGACAAAGGCTACGGCAAAATTAAGGGCAAGACCTTCCGCATCGCGCACATGGGCGACATGCAGGCGTCGGTGCTGGAAGAAGTACTTTCCGGCCTGGACGAATTCCTGGGTGTATAGACGAGTCACTGGAGCAGACGACAATGACCTATCATGTATTAATCTCCGATAGTGTGGACCAGGCCGCGCTGGATGTGTTCAAGGGGTCCAGCGCCCTGCAAGTGACCGCCAACGGCCAGATGAAGCGTGAAGAAACCCTGGCTGCCATTGTTGAGGCGGATGCCCTGGTGATCCGCAGCGCGACCAAAGCGGATGCGGCTTTGCTGGAAGCGGCTCCTCACCTCAAGGTGATCGCGCGGGCGGGCGTCGGCGTCGATAACGTCGATCTGGACGCAGCGACCCGGCGCGGTGTGGCGGTGATGAACACGCCCGGCGGCAACACGATCTCGACGGCGGAATTCACGTTTGGTCTCATGCTGGCGCTGGCCCGGCACATCCCGCAGGGGGATGCGTCGCTGCGCGGCGGGGCATGGGATCGCAAGGCGTTTAGCGGCCTGGAACTGAAGGGCAAAACACTGGGCATCGTTGGTCTGGGGCGCATTGGCCGCGAAGTGGCTAAACGCGCCAACGCCTTTGAGATGACCGTCATCGGCTTTGATCCCTATATCGAGACCGCCGCACTGGTTCCGCTGGGCATCGAAAAAGTGGCGCTGGACGAATTGTATGCGCGGGCGGATTTTATCACCCTGCACAGCCTGATTACCGATGAAACACGCGGCATGATCAATGCATCCGCCATCGCCAAAATGAAATCCGGTGTGCGCATCATCAACGCCGCGCGCGGCGCGCTGATCAACGACCGCGATCTAGCTCAGGGCATCCAGACAGGGAAGGTCGGCGGGGCTGCCATCGACGTCTACGAATTTGAACCCCCGCCGCAGGATCACCCCCTGATCGGCCTGAAGAACGTCATCAACACGCCGCACCTGGCCGCCAGTACCAGCGATGCACAGATCAACGTCGGCGTCGAAGCCGCCCATCTGGTACTCGATGCGCTGACCAGCGGCGTCTATCAGAATGTGTGCAACCCTGCCGTGCTGGATAAAATCAAGAAGTAGGCAGGCTGCTGCAACGATCCATCGACATGGAGAGGCAGGGTGAGCGGCTCGTCCGTGCGCTTCTGCCTCTTTGCTATTCTGCCCGTCAGCCGGAAAGCCTGCGATGACTTCCCCTTCTGCGGAACACCCTTACAGCCACAGCATTCTGCATGCCACAGCAGTAGCCCATGCCCCGGATTTCGAGGCGGTGGTCTGTGATTACTGCGGCAGCACCGCTGCGGAATCCCTGGGCACGCTGCCGCCGCTGGATCAACTGCCATTTCCGATGCACCGATTAGGCGCGTCGGCACTGGAAAGCGGCGGGCAGGCGATTCACTTCGTTCGCTGCCGGGTTTGCGGCCTGGTCTATATGACTCCGCGCCCCACAGAAAGCGCCATTGCCCGCTTTTACGATACGGTCTACGCAGCTTCGGGTGCAGCCGATGCTTTTGAGAGCGATCAGCACGAACGCACGAATGATCTGCTGGATAGGACGATGCCCTATCTCGATGGAGTCAGCACGCCCTCACTGTTGGATATTGGCTGTGGGCGCGGGCAGTTTCTGGTCGCAGCGCAGCAGCGCGGCTGGCGCGTCTATGGCAGCGAATTGAGCGCGGTCGCGGCTCGGGCTGCCAGCGACCATCTGGGCGGCGTGCCCATCCATCACGGCGATTTTCGCAGCATGACGCTAGACGACTCGCTCGACATGGTAAGCCTGCTGGAAGTGCTGGAACACCTGCGCGCGCCAGTCGATTATCTGCGGGCGGCGGCGGGGCTGATCCGCCCTGGTGGAGTGCTGCTGCTGGAAGTACCCAATGTCGCCAGTTGGGAATACTATGCGGCGCGGGCACTGCGCCAGGATTATCGCGGGTTTATCATCGAGCATCTCTACTATTTCACGCCTGCGCTGATGAGCCGTCTGCTGGCCGACCTGGGGCTGGAGGTCTGTCACATGAGCAGCCGTCATGCCACCGCCAGCCTGCCCAATCCCCTGGCCGACCTGCGCGCCCTGCGGCCTGCCAACTCGGGCGAGTCTGCGGGCGCGGATGCGGCCTCCCCCGCTGGGTCAATCTCCCCGCTGCCGCCGGTGTCGCTGCCCCGCAAGGTGCTGCGGCAGGCGAATAATTACCTGATGGACACGATTTCGTATCTCAGCCAGGGGCCGCGCATCAATCCGCGTCCGGCAGGCAATACCCTGTACGTCTGGGGACGAAAGCGAAGCAGCTCCCCACGCGCCTGATTGCGCCCCAGAGCAGATTACTCCCAGGCTTCGACATCATCCACTGGCAGGGCGAGTTCGCGCGCGGGATTGTGCTGGTCGAGCCATTCATCCGCCAGCGGGATCAACCAGCCGCCAATCCCGGTAATGAAGCTGAGTGCGGACTCGGCCTCCTCGATGGGGTCGGTGGCACAGTGCAGGGCGCGGCGCATGTGGTTGGCATAGGCCGGGTGGTGCTGGACAAAATAGGCGCAGCACAGATCGACGTCGCGGGTATGCACACCCTCCTGCATCTGCACCAGCCCGAAGCCGGACCGCAGAATGCTTTTCGCCGCGAACTGGCACCAACTGCGCACATTGTCATCGCTTGGGTCTGCCTCGATTCCCTCGGCAGAGTCGGCCAGATCATCGACCAGCTGCACCAGGTCGTCGTTGGCGATGGCGGGACTGATGCGGTAATCGGGAAGCTGGGTGCTGAGATCGACCCCCCACAGGCAGGCGCTGTGGGTCTTCAGGATGAAGGCGGGGGCAGAAAAACGCGCCGGGTCGGTGAACACACTGTAATACGGCCATAATTCGAGCTGCACGTCGGAAACGCAGGGGTGCCGCTCCAGCAGGTCGCACTCAGCATCCGTGACCCAATCCTGAAGGACCAGATCGGGGTCCACGGCGGCGGCCAGCACCGCGAAGGCATTCAGATCAGACCGTCCTTCGACGGCCAGCCCGCGCGCGACGGAGCCGGTGAGATAAATGCTGTCGATGTCCCCGCCAATGTGATCGCTGTAGGCGCGGATGGCGTCCTCGATCAGTGCCGTGAACGGCGGCTGGATGAGGTCCGTGTGCGCGTCGTTGACAATGATTCCGCTGCGGTCGATGCGCCACAGGCGGCCTGTGATCGGTTCCATACGATTGCTCCCTGGGCGGCCTGATTATGCCCGTAAGATAAAAGCCATCATCTGGACGCAGATCATACCATGCCGGGCGCGAATTTGTCCGCCGCCAATGTGAGTCCGATTGGATGCAGCGGCCCTGCCAGACATACAGGTTATAATCGTACCTCAAAACAAGAGGCCGTCCCGATATGAGTCTGCCCCCGATCGAACAGCAGATCACGTTCCTGTATACGGCTGATTTGCCGGAAACCGCGCGGTTCTACGAGGAGGTCATGGGTTTCCCGCTGGTGCGCGACCAGGGAACCTGCCGCATCTATCAGGTCAGCACGGACGGATACCTGGGCATTTGCCAGCGCGACGGCGCAGTGATCGACGCCGACCGGCGCACGCTGATTTTGACGCTGGTAACGCCGGATGTCGATGGTTGGTATGCGGCGCTGCGCGCGCGGGGTGTCGTCTTTGAGGAGCCGCCGCAGGTCAACCCACGCTATCGCATCTATCACTGTTTTCTGCGCGATCCAAACGGCTATCAGATTGAAATACAGCGATTCCTGGAGGACTGAGTACAATCAGTCCTAAGACCATCGGGAGAGGGATGAGCGTGCCGCCATGAAATGCTGCAATCAATGTGATGGACTGGAACGTCTTTTTGATGATCGGACAGCCCGGAATGACCTGAGAGAGTATCACAA
>JAIOHO010000022.1 GCA_019912905.1 Anaerolineae bacterium | reverse complement strand
GTGATGGAATTTCTGAAGCGCGAAAAATTCGTGGAAGTGCGCGGGGCAACTGGCTTCGGAGAATCATCGTTCCAGTACATCATTACGGACAAAGGGTCGGAGAAGGCCCGCGAAGCCATGGAACGGTCCCAGTATGCCGGTCCTGCGCCGGTTCCGCTGGTGACGTACATCGAGTCCGCTCAATTGCAGAACCGCCGCAAGCTGATTGTCCATCAGGAGGACCTGCGCAAAGTGATGACCAATCTGGTCATCAGCGACCACATGCTCAGCAAGATTGGCCCAGCGGTCAATTCAGGTCGGTCGATTTTTCTGTACGGGCCGCCCGGTAATGGTAAGACCACCATGTCCGAGAAGATTGGCCGCATGATTCTGGGTGGCGACATCTGGATTCCCTTTGCGATTGACGTCGATGGGCAGATCGTGCAGGTTTTTGACAGCGTCAACCACGAACTGGCCGAAGGGGAGGGCAAGGTCAAGTCGGGAACCGGCGTGGTGTCTGACCCACGCTGGGTGAAGATCAAACGCCCGATGATTATGGTCGGCGGCGAACTGACACTGGCGGGCCTGGACCTGGTTTACAACGATACCAACCGGTTTTATGAGGCCCCGTTCCAGGTGAAGGCAAACGGGGGCATGCTCCTGATTGACGACTTTGGGCGGCAGCAGGTGCGGCCTAAAGACCTGCTCAACCGCTGGATCGTCCCACTGGAAAAGGGCGTCGATTTTCTGACGTTGAATAATGGCCGTAAGATCGAAATGCCGTTCTTCGTCCTGATTGTGTTTTCGACCAATCTCGACCCGAAAGACCTGGTTGACGAAGCTTTCCTGCGCCGAATTCGTTACAAAATCGAAGTAGGCAATCCGACTTACGATGAGTTCCGTGAATTGTTCCTGCTCATGTGCCGCCTCATGAAAGTGCCCTACAACGAGCAGGGGCTGGCCTATCTGCTGAACGAATGGTACATCAAACGGGACCGGGACCTGCGTTTCGTGCATCCGCGGGATATTCTGTCGCAGTTGATCGACATCGCAACGTATCTCAACAAACCGCCGGCGCTGACCAAAGAATTGATCGATCAGGCGTGCGAATCGTACTTCGTCGAATTGTAGCCTGATGACCAAAGTGTTGAGCGGGTCGCCTGTGGCGCGACGCAGCGTCTTTATCCTGGCCGATGGCTCGTTTGTCGTGCAGTGGGATGAACACCGCGTTCAGGATTTGCTCAGCGCGCGTTATCGAACCTATGACGACAAGGATTTCGGCCATTTCATTACCGATTACGAACTCAATCAACTCAAGGCAGCGGGCCTGGTTGAGCAATACGATAGGCAGTATGTCTGGCTGTTCGCGCTGCCAGAAAAGGGCCGCTATCCCTACGACCGCGAGTATCACAGTCATGGCAGGGTGCGATCGTTTTACCTGAACACGACCCTGCCCGAATCCCGAATGGCTGAGGTAGAAGCGGCCCTGCAAAGCAATCATCTGGACGGTGATTTCCTGGCGCGCGTTCGTGGTAGCCTGATCGCCATTCTAGCGCGCAACGGCGCGCCGTTCCGCCAGTTGAAGGATGCGGAACGCGCCCAGAAACTGCTCTTCACCAAGGCGGCGGGTTTGTTTCAGAACACCGCCATCGCCTTTGTCGAATCCAGCGAGAACCCCTACAGTCATGTCACCGAACACACCTGGGGCGACATCGACCTGGACACCATCGTGCGCAGTCAGACGGATACCAGTGTCACGGCTGGACGCACGGTGCTGGTGGTGATCGGCGAGGTGGAAGAACAGGCGGCCATGCAGGGATTGTTCGACTCGATGCAGATGGATGTGCTGATCGCGGGGACAGTCGCCGATGGTCTGCAACTGCTCGAAGACCACTATCCTGATCTGCTGGTGATGGACCTGAAGCTGCCGGACAAATACGGCTGGGAGATGCTGGCGAAGATCAAGGAAATCGGTACGTTCGAGCACATGCCGAAGATTATGATCGCCGATCATCAATCCACACCGGATGACCAGGCCTTTGCCCTGACCGTCGGCAAGGTCGACGTTTACCTCGTCAAACCCATCAGCATGGCTCAACTGCGCCAGAACGTCTGGCTCACCCTTCAGAGCCATCAGAACCCCGCAGAATAATGCCGGTTGCTAAGCGGACTGGCGACTGGTAAAGTGTAATGCAGGTCTGACACTGCGATGCAGGACGATCCCCGTCGTCTGGTGAACTATATTTCATTCCCTTATTCTATCTGCGGTAATGTCTATGTCAGGTCAGTGGCGGGTGCCCGGAGACAGCACGTCGATCCTGCGCTCCGGGTATACCCAGAAAGCGGAGTGAATGGCTCCTGAGGCGTTGATGGCCCAGATACGCAGCGATTATCTGGGCGCGCTGGACTGGTTACACGACAGCGCATTGAAGAACTGGACACATCAGTGGACGTATGCGCCACTTTATCTTTCCGGCGTTTACCTGAAACGGCATCAGCACATCTTGCAGCAGCGCCGGAAATCGCGCGCGCCGCGCTGTGTGGGGGTCCTGCGGGCGGACCATCTGGTCGAGGTCGGCTGTTTTTCGGATGATGGCGACCGCTGCCTGGTCATCGACTCGCAGACGCAGCGGCGGATGGCGACGTATGAGCTGGCGACTCGTGCGCGCCTGCATACCCAGGACTTCGGCTCGTGTACGCTCGTTTATCAGATGGTGTACGATGCGCGCAGCCAGCGCTGGAAGATTGATGCCTTTATCCAGCAGCTGCCTGTGGGGTGGGGCAACCCCAAAGTCAATCCGCGAATCAAGGTGCTCAACGACCTTCCTACTCCTGCCGGTCGCGATAACTGAAGACCACCATTCCATGATCTTTGTGACCGGCGGCACCGGTTTCCTTGGCCGTCACCTCGTCCCTGCTTTGTGCCATGCCGGTTATCCGCTGCGTGTCCTGACGCGTTGTCCCGAACGTCATCCCTGGCTGCGCCGCTACCCGTGTGTCGAGGTCATTCATGGGGATCTGACCGCGCCGGAAACGTATGCCAGCGCGCTGATAGGCTGCCAATCGGTGGTCCACGCGGGTGGGGTGTTTCGCATGTGGGGCGACGAGAGCACCTTCCTGGATAATAATGTGCTGGGCACGGCGCTGCTGCTAAGTGCACTAAAGGACCTGCCGATCGAGCGGTTGATCTATATTTCGACCATCGCAGTGCTCGGTCAGCCTGACCCGGATAAGGTCGTCGATGAGACCTATCCGCCGCGCCCGATGGACCCGTACCAGCGCAGTAAATGGATCGCCGAGCAGATGGTGCTGCGAGAGTGGCGCGAAACAGGACTGCCGGTGGTCGTGCTGCGCCCAGGTGCCTATTATGGGCCGCTGGGTACGTATGCGTTCAACCGGCTGTTTTTCAAAGACCCGATGCGCGGCCTCATCATGCAGGTGGATGGAGGGAGTCACATCATCTTCCCGGCTTATGTGGGCGACGCAGCGCGGGGTATCCTCCTGGCTCTGGCGTGCGGACGCGCCGGTGAAGTCTACAATATTTGTGGAGAGTGGATTTCCCATCGGCGTGCTTTCGATATAATTTGCGAGGAAGCGGCTATTCGCTGGCCGCGGGTGCCCATGCCTGGCTGGATGGACCTGCCGCTGGCGCAGCTGCTCGAAATGATCTATGGGGCGGTGGGGGTCGAACCGTTCTGGCCGATGCATATGCTGCGGTCGTATGTCCATCACAATTGGCGGATTTCGAATGAGAAGGCCCGACGAGAATTGGGATTCGTGCCGGTGGATTTCCGGGATGGGGCACGCCGGACGATTGCCTGGTATCAGGCAGGTGCGCCCGAAGACTGGGCAGATGTGGACGATGAGTCATGATTGATGAAGTCAAGGTCTTTGTAAAGAGTGGTGACGGCGGGGATGGCATGATCCATTTTCGCCGCGAGAAATTTGTGCCGCGCGGTGGCCCCGATGGGGGAGATGGCGGGCACGGCGGGGACGTGGTGCTGGTCGTCAACCCGAAGCTGAGCACGTTGAGCAATTTTCAGCATCGGGCGCACTTCAGCGCACAACCGGGCGGACGGGGCGGGGCCAACAACCGGACCGGGGCCAGCGCCTCGCATTACCTCATCGAAGTGCCGCCGGGAACGGTGGTCCGCGATGAGGCGAGCGGGGCACTGCTGGGCGATCTGGTCAACGCCAATGACCGGTTGATCGTCGCCAAGGGCGGTCGCGGAGGCCGGGGAAACACCCGCTTCAAATCTGCCAGCCATCAGGCCCCGCGTTATGCCGAGAAGGGCATGCCGAGCGAGGAGCGCTGGCTCAGGCTCGAACTCAAACTGATCGCGGATGTGGGCCTGGTTGGGATGCCAAACGCCGGGAAATCGACGCTGCTGTCGGTGATCAGCAATGCGCGCCCCAAGATTGCCTCCTACCCCTTTACGACCCTGGAACCGAACCTGGGGGTGGTGCGCTATGATGACCGTGACCTGGTCGTGGCTGATATTCCAGGGTTGATCGAAGGCGCACACGAGGGCGTCGGGCTGGGGCATGCCTTCCTGCGCCATGTCCAGCGGACACGCCTGCTGGTGCACCTGCTCAATGGCGAGAACCCGGACCCGCTGGCCGACTACAACCAGATCAACATCGAACTGGCCCTGTATGATGAAAAGCTGGGTGAAAAGCCGCAGATCGTCGTGTTCAACAAGATGGATTTACCAGATGCCCAGGAACGCTGGCCGCAGGTTCAGGCGGCGCTCAAGCAGCGCGGTGTCCAGCCGCTGGCGATTTCGGCGGCGACGCAGGACAATGTACAGACGCTGATCCGCGAAATGTTCAGGATGATCGACGCCCTGCCGGACGAACCGGTGACGATTGCGGAAGTCCCGATTTACGAACTGCCGGAGGATGAATTTGCGTTTGAGATCAGCCGTGACGAAGACGGCACATTCCGGGTCACCGGCAAGCGTATCGAACGGGCTGCGGCCATGACCTACTGGGATTATGATGAGGCGATTGCCCGCTTCCAGACCGTGCTGGAAACCCTGGGCATCACCAAGGCGCTGGAAGCAGCGGGCGTTGAGGTCGGCGACACGGTCTTTATCGGCGATTTCGAACTGGAGTGGACGGAATAACTGTGCGTGTAGGTATCCTCGGCGGCACCTTCGATCCGCCGCACATCGGACACCTGATTCTGGGGGAATACGCTGCCGATGCGCTCGGCCTGGCGCGGCTGCTGTATATCCCCGCTGCCGATCCGCCGCATAAGCAGCATGAGAAAAAGACGCCAGTCGAACACCGGCTGGCGATGCTGCGCCTGGCGCTGGTGGATAACCCGCGCTTCGAGCTGTCGCGCGTCGATCTCGACCGCGCCGGGCCGCATTATTCGCTCGATACGGTACGCATCGTGCGGCAGCAGTACCCCCAGGCCGAAATCTACTTCGTCATGGGGGGAGATTCGCTGCGCGATCTCCCAGAATGGCACCGGCCCACCGAGTTTATCCAGCTTTGCAAACTGGCGGTGATGAGCCGTCCGGGTGCGGAAGTATCCCCCGATATGCACGAAGCAGTGCTGCCGGGGCTGGCACAGCGCGTGGTGATGATCGCCGCGCCGCAGATCGAAATCTCATCGACCGACATCGCGCAGCGGCTGTCTGAAGGCCGCAGTGTGCGCTATCTTTTACCCGATTCGGTGCGAGCCTATGTTCAGCAAAATCACCTTTATGCGACGACGTGACCGGCGAATGAAGCTGGGGTTGAGCGGCCTCCTGCTGCTCCTGGGGGTCAGTTTTCCCCTGGCGGCGCAGCAGCCTGCCCCAACCCTGATTCCGCCGACGCTGGTACCGACGCCCGATACGGGCATGACCGATGCGCTGGTGTCCGAGTCGGCGGTGGCGCGCATCCAGGCGAACGGCAGGGTGCGAGTCGGCATCCTGTACAATGTGCCGCCGTTTGGCCTGCTCAATATCCGCGGCGCGGTGGCCGGGTTCGATGCCGATCTTGCGCGCAGCATGGCCGATGCCTGGGGTGTGGAAGCCGAATTCGTGCAGGTGACACGCCAGACGGCCCTCGATCTGCTGACGAGTGGGCAGGTGGATATTCTGGCTGCGGCGATGGTGCATCAGCGGGAACTGGATAACCGGGTTGAGTTCAGCCATACGTATTATCGTGGCAGCCAGGCGGTGATGGTGCGTCAGGATGATGGCGCGTCGGTGCTGGCGCACATGGCCGATCGCAAACTCGGCGTGGTCATCGGCACGGCCTCCGAACAGGCGGTACAGGCGTGGCAGGTGCGCAGCGGCATGAATGTCACGGTGGAGACCTATTACACACTGGAGCAGGGCCTGGTCGCGCTGGTGAATCAGGAGATCGACGGGCTGGTCAGCAGTCGCTACCGTCTGCGCGAACTCCTCAAGCCGGGGGTGGTGCGCATCCTCGACGAGCCGCTGGCAGCCGAACCGTATGCGATTGCGCTGCGCCGCCAGGATGTCAGCCTGCGTGATCTCGTGAACCGCACGCTGCAATATCTCGCGGAAAATGGCCGCCTGAACGAAATCTACGCGTCCAATTTCCCAGGTTCGACCTATCCATCTGGGCTGGTGCCGATCTGGTTGAACCTGGGGGACGAAGCACCCAGGCCAGACCAATTTGAGTCGGGAATTCCGTATCCTACGCAGTACGTCATCCCACGTTTGCAGGACGGCCAGCCGCTGCGTGTCGCCGGTATCCAGGAGGTCCCCGACGATGCACCGGAAAGCGAAAAGCGGCTCAACGCCCTCAATCGGGCTGTCGTCGAACGGTTGGCGGCGCGTTGGGGCGGCAGCGTGGAATACCTGCCGAACAGTGTGGACAATGCCCTCGATCTGGTTGCCAGCGGCCAGGCGGACGTGGCCGTCGGTGCTCAACCGGATTGGGCCTGGGCCGACCGGGTAGATTTCAGCACGCCTTACCTCGTGCATGGCGACCGGCTGATGGTCAAGCGTAACAGCGACATCGAGAGCTTCAACGAACTGCGCGGCGGCAAGTGGGTGGGCATCTTTGCTTCGGAACCCGGCAGCGCCGATAAGGTCAACGAACTGGCGCGCAGCATCAACACGGCGGTCAATATCTATACCATGATCCGCGAACAGGATGTACCTTTTTACATCCTCGAAGATAAGAATGCGGATGTGGCCTTTGGCGACAGCCTCAAGCTCATCCCGCACATCGAGGCCTATCCCGATGATTTCCGGCTGACGACGCGCTGCCCGAACTGTGATCCCTTCTACACCCGTGACTATGTGGCCCTGGGTTTGCCGCGCAACGATCTTGATTTCCGCCTGCTGGTCGAATATACCCTCCAGGAAATGGCCCAGGACGGAACGCTGGCGAGCCTGTGGCAGCCGGTCACACTGCCGGACGAGGTGCCGGAATTTGACATCTGGCCGGGTCCGGCGCAGTACCTGGGCTTTAATCTGCGGGGAGGATGATCCGATGCCAACACCCGATCACATTTTGCGCGTGCGGGCCAAGATCGGCCATGAACTGCTGATGGTTCCGGGTGTGGCGGCCATCATCGTGAATGGGGCCGACGAAGTGCTGCTGCAACGGCGTGGCGACAGCGGACATTGGTCGCTGCCCGGCGGCGCAGTCGAACCAGGCGAGGAACCGGCGCAGGCTGTGGTGCGCGAGGTGTTCGAGGAAACCGGCCTGCACGTGCGGCCCGAACGGATTGTCGGCGTCTACGGCGGCCCGACGAATCGGATCACCTACCCCAACGGCGATCAGGTGGCGATCATCAGCACGACCTTTCGCTGTCGGGTCATCGGCGGCAGCCTACAGATCGACGGGGACGAATCGCTGGAGCTGCGCTATTTCGACTGGCGCAGCCTGCCCGAAACTCTGCTGCCGAATCATTTCATCCGCATCGAACACGCGATGACCCGCTCCGAGCCTTATTTCAATTTTCCTGAGTCGTAAAGCTCTGGGGGTGGGTTGGTATGGCGCAGAGTCGCCAGAATGACCCCAGCGGTGATGATGACGCTGCCGATAATTTGCAGGGGGCCGGGTTCCTCTTCAAAGAAAAAGAAGGCCAGCACCGCGCTGAAGACGTTGGCGATCTGCGCGCTGATGCTGACAAATGTAGCGGAGACATAGGCCAACACGTAGTTGATGGCCCCATGTGCGATCACCTGGGCAGTGATCGTCAGCACCACCA
>JAIOHO010000262.1 GCA_019912905.1 Anaerolineae bacterium | reverse complement strand
GGGCTGGATGGCCTGTCACACGGTGTTGTGCTGATCGCCGCGGTCGTCTTGTTTATCAACAGCGCGTTTGTCCTCGTGCCGCCTCAAAAAAGCGTGAGCTTGCTTCCGCTGGCGTTGATAGGCAGTACGCTCGGCTTTCTGCTGTTTAACTTCTATCCCGCGCGGATTTTTGCGGGTGGTGGGGCCTATCTGCTCGGCTACATTATCGCCTGCCTGAGCATCATCGGGGGGGCGAAGATGGCGACGGTCCTGATGGTTATGGCGCTGCCGATTATTGACACGGCCTGGCAGATCGTGAACCGCCTGTTTGCGGGTCGCAGCCCCTTTAAGGGGGATCGTGGGCATATCCATCATCGTCTGATTGACCTGGGTTTCAGCCAGCGGCAGATTGTGCTGGGATATTATGCCTTCTGTACCTTTTTTGGCACGCTGACGCTGGTGCTCGAAAGCCGCTCGTTCAAGCTGATTTCGATGCTGGTGATGCTGGCGATTATCCTGATTGGTTTTGCCGCGGTTTACATCGCTCTGCCCAGGAGCACAAAAATAAGAAAGGGCCATGAGAATTCTCATGACCCTTTGTAACGGGTAAAGGAAGGTTGGGAGGTTAGTCGCCAGCCGGTTCCAGTGCGGGGGAAGTCACTACCCGTTCTTCTTCGACAAATTTATTGCGGCTCCAGGGTGTCCCGATAGCGGGCAGCAGGAAGAAATCTGCACCCAGGTAGCCAGCGGTTTTCCAGGCCAGGATGAGCGTGACAGCGGCCACGAACAGCAGCGGATTGATGCTGGCTGAACCAGCCATCATGAAGTTCCAGTTCATGAAACCGCTGAAGAAGGCTGCAATGCCGACGAACATGCCCAGGATGAGGGCGATGCCGATGATCAGTTCCCCATAGGCCACCAGTTTCGCGAACCAGGTATAAGCCTGTGCATCGAGCAGACCCTGAAGAAATGAGCGGTACCAGTCAAAGGCGATGGCCGGGCGTCCACCTTCGGGGATGGCGACGGCGCTGGTCCAGAAGCCTTTCAGGGCCTCACCAGTCTGGACCCAGGCCGGGTTGCCGATCTTGTGGCTGGATGCTTCGATCCACTGCCAGCCCAGCCAGACGCGTATGACCAGCCAGATGATCGAGAAGCGGGGGTTGCTGAGCAGTTGGGTAATCGCCTGCGGTTCCTCGATGACCCGCTTTTTCAATGTGATTGCCATCATGTTTTCTCCTCGTGTGCGGCTTTGTTCACCATGTTGCCCTTATGGTAAGGCACATCAAGGAAGGGAGGTAGCAGGCAAAACCCGCGTCCCATCCTGGCGATTGTCGGGGTTTCTCCCGATTTTTTGTCAGGGATTTCCCGACTGAGATGGCTCGTCGAAGATGTGGTACTTGAGGGCCAGCTTGACCAGCTGAGCGCGGGTCTGGAGGTTGAGTTTTTCCATGCCGCGTGCCCGGTACGTTTCGACTGTTTTGACGCTGATAAACAGGGTTTCGGCGATTTCGGCATTGGTGTTGCCCAGCGCGACCAGCCGCAGCACGCCGAATTCGCGCTCCGATAAACCCTTCCAGGGATTGCCCCTGTCCCCCGATCGATCCGCCGCGTCTGGCAGGATATTCTGGAGCAGCTTGCTGGTGATGGCGGAATGGACGTAGGTTTCGCCGCGCGCGACGGCACGAATCGCCATCAGGAGTTCGCTGTCCACGGCTTTCTTGAGTACGTAGCCGGACGCTCCGGCGCGCAGGGCTTCCTGTACATAGCTGGCGTCGTCGTGCATGGTCAGGATCAAGATGCGTGCCTCAGGGACGTCCTTGCGCAGCAGGGGCACGGCACCCAGGCCATCTAACCCTGGCATATTCAGATCCAGCAAAATCACATCGGGACGGTGTTCGCGTGCTTTAACCAGGGTTTCCGCCCCGTCATTGGCTTCGCCCACCACACTGAGATCCGGCTGGTTGTCGATGAGCAGGCGCAGGCCGGATCGCAGGACCGCATGGTCGTCCGCCAGCAGAATGCGTGTCTTCATAAGAGATTCTCCGGGAGATCATAGGGCAGGGTCACAAACAGGGCTGTACCCTGGCTGGGCCTGGATTCGAGGGTGATCGTACCCTGAAAGAGCGCTGCACGTTCGCGAATGCCCTGAAGCCCGAGACTCCGATCCTGAACCCTATTCGGATCAAAGCCGATTCCATCATCTTCAATGACGATGCGCAGCGTGCTCTGGCGTTTGTCGATCATCACGCTGGCATAATTGGCCTGGGCATGCCGGGCGATGTTTGTCAGCGCTTCCTGAATGATGCGATAGATGCTGGTTTCCATCTCGCGTGGCAGCCGCTGCGCCAGGCCGTTGGCAACAAAATCCACCGGGATGTCATAGCGCGTTTGAAACTCACTGATGTAGTGATCGAGTGCACTGAGCAGGCCCAGATCGTCCAGTGCGCTGGGACGAAGCTGCCAGGCGAGGTTGCGCACTTCATCAATGGTCCGGCTGATGACCCCGCGCAGTTCGTCGCTGCGTGACGCGATCTCCTCCGGGCTGGTGGAGGTCTTCAGGTTCTGTAAGCCCACCAGGATCGAGGTGAGCGATTGGCCGGTGCTGTCATGCAGCTCACGCGCAATCCGTTTGCGCTCGTCTTCCTGGGCGACGATAACGCCGCTGACGTAGCGGGCGCGCAGGGCTTCTTTTTCCTGGCGTTCGTGCTCGGCCTGCGCCAGGGATTCGGTCATGGTATTAAAGGCCGTCGCCAGCTCGCCAAGCTCGTCATTGGCCCAACGGGGCACGCGCCGCGTGAAGTCACCCTGTGAAACTGCTTGCGTCGCAGCGACCAGACTCATGATGGGTTGAGTGAGTATCCAGGTGAGGAAAATCGCCGCGCCCAGGCCAATGACGATCATGATGAGCGTGATGGTCAGCAGTTGGAGCGTGACGATATTGACCGTCTCCCCAATACGTCCCTCGTCGAGGCCGAGCCGGACCAGCCCCTGGTCGCCGATGGAGGTGGCAATATCGAGGATGGCCGCATCGCCGATGCTCAGATAAGAGAGATGGTCGTGCAGGGCACTCAGCGGCTGATCCAGATTGGCAGGTTGTAACTCAGAAGGGATCGCATCATCGGGCAGGGTGGTGGCGATGATCTTCCCATCGGAGTCAAACACGGCGAGGTAAGCAATGCGCGTGTTGTGGGTGTCACTCGAATAATGAATCTGCCGGTCGAGCAGGTAAAACCGCAGCGAATCTACCTGTTGGTCGTCCAGCAGTTCACCCGTTTGATCGGCCACATGCACGATGAGGGCTGTCCCTTGCTGCGCCAATTCGGTGCGGAGCGTATCGAACATCACGCTGCGCATCTGGAGCGTGACGAACAGGCTCAGCAGCAGAATGACACCCAGCACAATACCGAGGACTTTGACCCGGATGCTCACCCCACCAGCGATCTTCCAGAACGATGCAAATGTGCGCGACTGCGTCAGTCAATTCATTGAAGCATGATCCTGGGATGAAGGACAACAAGTGAGCCTCAAGAGTATAACCTGCGTGGTCGGTTTTCAAGGCAGTTTCGATGTGAGTCCGATGAGACGCTGGCCCAGAGGGAGCCGGGCAGGTGCACGTTTCCGGATAGAATGTTATGATAAGGCAATCCAGATTAACGGATATATTTCATCGGTTGCAAACTTCTGTGCGGATGGTTCCCGTGAGATTTGTGCGGTCTGTTTCCGAGAATCACCACTGAGCACTGTTTAGTATTGGCTGCTGCCGGAACCAAGGGTTGGCAGTTTGGATCGAATCGGATTCACTTATAGATCTGACCAGGGAAGGAGAAGTTGATATGCAATTTCATGCTCGTACTTTATTAGCCGGTTTCCTGATCCTCATCGTGAGCACTGGGATTGTTCAGAGTGTTCCGCTGCTGGCTCAAGGCGACGGTACCTGTGATGTCGATGCGCTGCTGGAGCATGAACAGGAACACGCGGCAGCACTCGCCAATCTGGACGAGATCGCCCGTGAGGATCTGGATACCGCGCTCGAAAATCTGTACATCACCGGCATCGCCTATCAGTCGCTGGCGATCAATTGTGGATTCAATCGAGTCGAAGAAGCCTCTGCGCTGCATGATGCCGAGCATGACGGGGATGCGATGGCCGATGGTGCGCCTATGGCGGACTCCCATGATGGTCACGCTATGGCCCCGGATATGGCCCTCGCGCAGTCGGTCGGGGACATTGACAATGGGCGGGTGCTGTTCAATACGTTGCAGCCGGAAGTCGGCTTTGCCTGCGCAACCTGCCATAAGGTCGATACGATGGAGCGTCTGATAGGCCCAGGCTTGATGGGTGTGGGGAACCCGGCACATGACCCCTCCGAACATGCCATGAGCGACATGGCGATGGACGATGCCGCCGACCCTGGTGATGCCAGCGGTGGTATGGACATGGGACATGCCGCTGACGGCGAGCAGACCATGGATATGGGTTCGGATGATGGGATGGATTCCTCGATGGAAATGGCAATGGGTGCGGATCGTGATCCTGTGGAGTACATTCGAACCTCGATCCTCGACCCTGGTGCCTATGTAGTACCCAGCTTTCCAGATAATCTCATGCCCCGGGTTTACAGCGAGATCTTTACCGAAGACGAAATTAACGACCTGATCGCCTACCTGCTGACGCTCTAACGCGCCAGCGTGCAGGTTGCCGATTTGAACGGAGATGCCCGCGATCAGCAGAGTCGTAAGGTCCTGGTGGTCGCGGGTTATGTCTCCGAGGAATCCGTTTTTTGGCCTGAAGTGGCGGGCGGACTTACGATTTCTAAATAAGGGCCGAACACCGTCAGCAGGGGCCGAAGCAGCGGGAATCGCTGTGCCATCTGAGCGTAGCTGCGGAACAGGCGCTGGCGTGATTCGGGGTGATGCTGATAGTCTGCTTCCATCAGGCGCGGATAGGTCACCCGCAAATCCGGGTCATCGGCAAGCAAGTGCCGAAGGGCAAAAACGGATTGCAGGTGGATGTGCTCGTAAGGAATGCCTTTGACCCGGCGAACATACGGGTCCATCCACCGTCTGGGCAGAAAACCCACGCCCCATACCCCCACATGCGGCTCCGGGCCGATGGCAAATCGGTTGACTGTGCGAGCCATCAAAGCATGACCCGGCTTGCGCACACGATTCGCCTCCGCGAGCAAACCCGCTGCATGGGCCGTGTGTTCAATGACGTTTTCCGACACGATGAGATCAAACTGCGCATCCCGAAACGGTAGATAATCGGCGCAGGCGCAGACGACCTGTGCGGTGTCGTGCCCCATTTCTCGCAGTCGATGGCGACCCGCGATCAGCCAGCGAAACGCGATATCGACCCCAACCATATCCGCACCGGCTTCGGATGCGCTCAGCACGAATCCGCCGGTGCCACAGCCCAGATCGAGCACGCGGCAGCCTGGCGCGGCGTATCCAGCCAGACCATAGGCTGCCAGCCGTTCGAGCATCCCGACCCCGCGCGTGACACCTGCCACATGATGATTTTCATAATAGCGCCCGAGGTCGGGAGGAACCTCTGGGGTGATCGAATAGTAATAAGCCACCAGACCTCGAAAGTCAAGCTGGTGAGCCGCTGCCTGATCCGCGAGACGCTGGCCTTTCTTGCGATCATCTTCCAGGCTGATGTACGGGTCAGGGTAGACTCGGAAGTCGGGAATGCCGCTGATGATCGGATAAACGGCGCTGCATGCGTTGCATTCGTAACGCTCCGAATGCGAGTCGAGTTCACCATGACAGCGCGGACAGCAGTACAGCAGTTCAGCCATGAACAGCGCTCTTTGATGGATTCCAATCGGGACGGAACTGGCGGCGAACGGTCCGCAATCCCTGCCGCAGCCGGAGATACTGCTCGAACAGGCGGCTGTCGAGCCTGCGCAGCCAGTAAGGGGTCAGGTAGAAGGCGTCGACGCGCTCCAGCGCATAACGATTCGTCTGCCCCCGGACCAACCCAAGATAAGTACTGGCCGCACCCTCGAAATAACGGCGCACCAACGCATCGACAGATACATTGGTCGCCCCATAAGGCTGCGCAAAAATATCGACTGACTGTCCGGTTTCCTGTTGAATGACCTGCTGAGAAACGGCAATCTCATCTTCTGCCTGAGCCGCAGGCAGCGTCGGAAGTGCCCGGTGCGTTCGGGTATGTGCGCCCATCTCGCAGCCCGCCGCGCCCATTTCGGCTGCTTGCTCCCAGGTCATCAACGGGCAAGTCGGCACCGAGGCCGGCTGGCCGGGCCACTGGTTATCGCGGCCACAATAATCGGAAATCAGGAACACTGTAGCGGTGAATCCATACGCCTGCAAACGCGGCCAGGCATCGGAAAACACCGATGCATAGCCATCGTCAAAAGTGATCACGACCGCCTTTTCCGGCAGGGGAAGCCCTCGTTTCAGGCAGTCAGCGACCGTATGCAGCGACGTGGTATGCCAACCCGCTTCGGACAGCATGCGCAGATGCAGGTCAAACGTATGGGGCGATACAAACAGCGGTGAAGGCTGATCTGCGATCGCATGATAGGTGATGATCGGAACTGTCACACCTTTACCTCGACGCCCTCAGAAGATGAACGGTAGATCGCATGGGCCATTTGCATGGTGCGCAGCCCATCACGGCCTGTCGGAGCAACCTGCTTGCCCGCGTGAATACCGGCTACAAAGTCGCTGACCTCGTGGATAAACGACTGGATAATCGTCCAGCGCCAGCCCTTGAGCCGCTCCTGAACCTGGAATGACGGGAAAAACTCGTAGTGTTTGCGGGAGCGGATGCCCGGTTCAGGTGTCTCGCCCCATTCCACCAGCATGGGCGGGTAGGAGGCGCGCACATAACCCCGAGTGCCAAAGGTCTCGACCCAGAATTTGTAACCACGCCACTGCGTCCAACTGGCGTGGACCTGGGCAATCTTACCGTCGGTCGATTTGAAGAGCGCGAAGCCGTTGTCCTCGGCATCCTCGAATTTCCAGACGAGGTTGGCCCGATAGCCCATCGCAGTATCGACATCACCAAAGAAGAAGCGGGTGAGATCGAGGATATGGATACCATTATCGACCAGACTGCCACCGCCTGTCACCGTGCCATCATGAATCCAGTCATGACCGAATTCCTTGCCACCGGGATGCCCGGCATACGCCTGCACCGTAACGACCTCACCGATCTTGCCCGAATCGATCAGCTTGCGCGCATACTGCATGGCCGGGAAATAACGGTGATTAAATCCCGTCTTGAGAAAGACGCTGCTCTTGTCCGCAGCCGCACACATCCGCTCCGCTTCGGCAAGCGTGTGCGCTAAAGGCTTTTCGCAGATGACATGCTTGCCCGCCTCAAGCGCAGCCACAGTAATATCCGCATGATGATTGGGCGGCGTGGAAACGATTACAATCTGCACGTCTGCGCGTTGAACAGCCGCCATAGAGTCCGTGGAGGCTTCTCCGCCAAAGCGACTTGCGACATTCTCTGCACGTGCTTTATCCAGATCGACGACGGAAACAAGCTTGATTTCTGGGGTCTGAGAGACCGCCTCGGCACGGACATCGCCGATACCCCCCGCCCCGATTAACGCAACGCCTAAAGGTGTGGTCATTGGATACCTTCCCGCATAGTCTTCATTTCTGCGATGAGATCATAGTAGCTGTTTAAATGCCGTGTTTCGGAGTAGTGGCTCATATAGAGTTGATAACCTTGTTCGCCCAACTGATTCCGAAAATCTGGTTGAGTCCGCATTATTTCGAGCGCCCGGACCAATTCCTCAGGGGTGTCATAGGTTAATCCACCTCCGTCTTTTACGACTTCCGGCAGTGCGCCCAGATTATGGACGATGGCTGGTGTGCGCATGGTGAAGGACTCGATAATCGTCATGCCGAAGGACTCATAGCAGATGGACGGGACCAGTGTAGCCAACGCTCCCCGAAAATAACGGCGCAGGACTTCGTGGCCGATCATGCCCAGAAAGTGCACATGAGACAAATCTGCGGCCATCTCGCGCAAAGTCGCCTCGTAATTGCCGCGTCCCGCGATCACCAGATCAGCCTGATGATAGTCGCGAAATGTGTCGATCAGGACCTGAACGCCCTTGATCTTTTCCAGCCGCCCGACAAATAGAAAATAGGGCCGCTCACGCGGTGGTCCGCTGTCTGGAGCATCGTCTACTTCGGATTGTGGAAGAAAATGTGGAATGTGGCGGATCGG
>JAIOHO010000261.1 GCA_019912905.1 Anaerolineae bacterium | reverse complement strand
CGGTGAACTGATTGACCGCCAGCCAGTCGTTCGTGCCGGGGTTGGCAAAATCGACCAGCCAGACTTTGTCGTAGCGGACCTGCCCAGCGGCGCGGTAGGAGACATCCACCCCTTCGGTGAGGAGCTTGTGGAAGGCATGATTGTTGACGATCAGGTTCTGACTGGGGGTGCGCTGGATGCGGCGGATGACATCCTCCACGATGCCCGGCAGCGCCGCGCGGGGAATGTGGCTGTTGAGGCGTTCCAGCGCGGCCCGTAAGCGCCCGACCAGCAGCGCTTCATTGTAGGAATCGCGCTCAGCGGCGGGTTCACCGGGGGCAATGACCCCGCCGTGAACGTAGGCATAGCCGATGGCTTGCAGCCAGCCGATCGCCGCGAGTTCAACGACATCTTCGTTAAAACCAGCCATGAGAATTACCCCGTCGAGTTTCCAGAAATACTGGCAAACAAAAGTCCTGTAAAACAGGCGAGAAACAGGTAATATTACTTTTATTACGACAGGAAGCGCGGCAGCTTAACTGGCTTGCCCGGTTGCGACGATCTTAACCGTGACGCCGAGGCGTTCCAGAAAATCAGCGCAGATGTCCCACGTCAACGGGAACTGCGCGGTATCTGCCGCCGCCAGATACGCCAGAATATCGTTGAGCATCTCGACATCTTCGTCAGGTTCGAGCACATCGTCAATGAACGTGTTCTCCGCCCAATCGACCAGTTCCGCCAGCGTAATCTGACGGTTGAGGTAGGCCAACAGCCTGTCACTCACGACTTGCCGGGTAATGACCATGATCTATTCCTCGTCAACCAATGACTCATGCCCGCTATCCACCGGGAATTTCTGGTGGCGCTCGATCAACTCGCCCGCGTCGTTGTAAATTTCCTGCACCACCTGAAGCGTTTTTTCGTGGGCATCAACCACCTTGATCATACGCTGAAATCCGCTGACGATGCCCCGCCGATCTGTCCAGTAGCGCCGCCCGCCATCTGCGAAGTCATCCCAGTTTTTGAAACGGCGTTCATTCTGTTCACGAGCTGCCATTGATAAATCCCCTACCCGAATCTCCCCGCTGACCAGCCGACAGCGCCAGTTCGACGGCAGCTTCATTGAACCGATCAGCCGCCATGATGGTCTGATTTCGTGACTTTCACCCAGTGCTCCCGATCTCGCCGATCTGAAAGGAATCTACCTATGCCGTTGACATCGGGATAAATCGACCCGGCATGAATGCCCATGCGGTAGAGCTGCGTTTTGATCGTTCCTTTGCGCTTTGCCGGTATGGTGTACCGGGTTAAATGGTTTGCGAACAGGGAGTCATGCGCTCTGTAGTTATCAATGAGGTCCACCGAAAACAGGGAGGACTGGGCCTGAATGCGGGCATCAATCACGGGTGGCTGAATGATCTGGATGTCGGTATGCGTTGCGGGAGAATAAACATTTCCTGTTTGTATGGTGGCTTCACTATGACCGCCCAGATACCACAAGAATGATCGGTCTGTCGGAAGGTCCTGAATATTCTTGCCCCGGAATCCCAGACGGTTGTCACCGCCTGATGTTTGGATGCCTCCTCCTCGTTCTGAACTGTACGACGTCACATTGAGGATGTAGACGATGCCGTCATTGTCCGCAGTTTTATCCTGCAAGAATTTCTCGTTATAACCATCTTCGACCGCAAAATAAGCCGCAATCAGGGGGTTGATGGTCCAGTCGAGTAACCGGGTGGGAACGCCGATGTGCTGGGCATAACACAGCAGTTCCCAGGCATTTTTCATATCCAGTGCGGCTGAGGCATGGATTCGAATAAGATTGTAGAAATCCGAGTAGATTTCTTCTTCAATGTCCAGGGTGTCGTATTCCCTGATGAAACGAAAAACACTGGGATATAACTGCTCGCCGGGTGGCTTGCCGAAAACAGAGGTCTGCCCTCTGAACACAAGAAATTGATTCAATCTTTCTTGTTGCTCAAATAGCTTCAATAATACACTGATGTCTTTGATTGTCCTGTCTTTAATCCGCGTTACGATGGTTTCTTGCATAGCTCAGTTCTCCACCCGAATTTCCCGCCGACCAGCTTAGGCGGCAGCGCATGGCGGAAACACGCGATGCGCTAATTCAAAAACAGGGTGTAAGTTTAATTCGTTCCAGGTTCCAGCAATGTAATGAGATCAACAACTTGATGTACATATTGATTCAACTGTTCAATTCCAATCTGATCCGATAATAAAGGGCGTACGGGATGCATAACTTTGCGACGGAAACCACTATTGATGCCATCAAACATTTGTTCGGCGTGCATTAAATCGGTAAACCCTAGTTTCTTTCGGAACCCTTCATCTTTCTGAACCAAACATTCCAGCTCTTCCAGCATCAGAGAATGTACAAGGTCAAGATTATAGTTCTTCCGTTCTGCGCTGCTGTGGCGTTCGCGGATTGTTTTACGGTGCTGGGGCACGGTTTTGTTATCTGGCTTGACGATTCCCACCAGATCATCTGTGTTGCTATAGAAAACACGTGCGTGTTGTGCAAGCAACATTTCCAATTGGGCCAGCAGATTATAGAAGTAGCTGCGGGCCAATACTTTGTTGAAATCGGAAGGGGTGAGAATGCCCTCAATTTCTTGACGATACAAAACCAGGAATGCCGGGTGATGACTTGCGCTTAACAAAGCCAATGCATCGGGTATTGGTGTGTCACGAGACAGAAGCAGATCATGTGTAATGGGCTTGATCTCACCAGCAACTACATACAACAATCCGTCGATCTGCCCGTTTCTTTTTACTGGAATTGTGTCATAGGAGTTTTTCTGAGCATATTCGGTGATGTCGGCTAGTGATTGCTCGTCTGGATTCCAGGTAGTGAGTTGGCTTGTCATGATACCTTCGATTGTTGAGATGAAGTTCATGGTTGAAGCTCCCCAACCCGAATTTCCCCACTGACCAGCTTAGGCAGGAGCGCATCGCGTGTTTCCGCCAGTGTGCGGATTTGCTGCTCGTTCACGACCATTTTCTCAAATAGAGGCTGAGTAAGCTCATCAAATACTTCAAGTACCCGACTTTCAGGAAGTACAAATTCATACTCTGGTAACGCATTTTTGCTTAAGTGAAGAACGGTACTACCATTTGTATAGCTGACAGCGTGATAGTTGAAATCATCGGTCATAAACAACAGATAGAGATATGGAATATTTAACGGTAAAAGTGGTCGAACAATCGCCGTGTCGAGGGACGCTACTAACGTTTCAAAACGGGGGTCATCAAGCACTATTGCAGGACGACCGATGACTTCTGCTTGTTGGGTAATGTCTGTATAGGCAACTACGATCTCACCAGGCATCACGACTTGCTCTGGCTTATACGGCCCTGTGTAGGATTTCAGCCCCTCTGGATTATAGCCGCCACCTCGTTCAAATGACTTTAAGGTGACAAGTGCTGTGCTTGAAGGTTCAAGTTCCTCGCTCTTGTATGATCGACCTTTTATGAGATTCACATAATCTTGTAGTAAAACTGCCCGCCACCCACTCGGAATCGGCCCAAGTGCGCTATCCTCGAAGCTGTCGGGGAACAGCGCCGCCGTTTCTGCATCTAGGCTGGGGGGATATTCGCCGCGTGCTTTGTAATGCACCGGATCGAAGTCCACAAACCACGACTTGAAGATCGCGCGGGCGGTGGCTTCAAGCGTTTCGTTCATGCGTCGGTTGAGTTCGATCTTGTCGTCCAGTGAGCCGAGAATGTCGGCAATGGCGCGCTGTTCTTCGCGGGGAGGCAATTGTATTTTCATGGATCGGAGTTGCCCCAAGTTAAAACCGGGAACTGAACTTCCGATAGCTTGCCCTTTGATGGTGGCCTGCATTTCTGGCCCAGAAAACAGATAATACAGAAACTCACTGTCAGCTCTATCTGGATTGGGCGTGAATTTCATTTGCTTATTCGAAACAATGTACTGGTCATATAATGCCGTATTGTCAATCAAGCCAACTTGATTAACAGTACCCCAGCAAGTGAATACAAGATCGCCTCGCTTCACGAGAGAGCGTGTGAACTCGTTGGCCTTATCCTCTGAAACATAGACTAAATTCTCATGATTGAGGCGTATACCAGTCTGTTCACTCAAGTTTCCTCCACGAATAACGGGAATTCCCTGATCTTGAAAAAAGCGAGAGCTTATCGCTGATCCGAAGGGACCAGTAGACAAAGCATTAGGTGTTTGCGCACTGATTTCCTCAACTGTGACTTCCACCCAATTACCATCCATAACCTAGCCTCGCCAGATTTTCGCGGATAGCCTGCTCGAGGCTAACGCTTTCAGCGAACTGCTCCTGGAGTTGGGTGGTCAGGCGTTCCATTTTCGCTTCGAATGGTTCGCCGTCGTCTTCCACATCGGGCGCACCGACATAACGGCCTGGGGTCAGCACGTAACCATGCCCGGCGATTTCGTCCAGTGCGGCGCTCTTGCAGAAGCCGGGTTCATCGGCATACTCGCCATTGCCCACGCGCCAGCGGTGGTACGTCTGGGCGATCTTTTCGAGGTCGTCCTCGCTCAGGTCGCGCAGGGTCCGGTTCAGCATAAAGCCCATGCGGCGGGCATCGATGAACAGGGTCTGGCCCCGGCGGTGGGCGGGCTTGGCCTTGTTCAGAAACCACAGACAGGCGGGAATCTGGGTGTTATAGAACAACTGCGGGGGTAGGGCGACCATGCAGTCCACCAGATCGGCTTCGATCATCTTCTGGCGGATTTCCTTTTCGCCGCGCGTGTTGGTGCTCATGGAGCCGTTCGACAGCACGAATCCGGCGCGGCCCCGGGCGCTCAGGTGGTAGATCATGTGCTGTACCCAGGCG
>JAIOHO010000260.1 GCA_019912905.1 Anaerolineae bacterium | reverse complement strand
CCGTGAACAGGAAGCCCATCTTGCCCTGGGCAAACAAGGGTTCAAGCTCTTCGCCGTTGTAGGTCAGCGAGGCTTCCGGCGCATAGCTCGCCAGCTTGATAGCATGGTTCCAGGCTTCGACCGTGGCAGGGTCCAGAGTCGTCGAGGTGTCCCCATCCGGATTCAGGAACGAGGTGTTCTTCTCGACCAGCCAGGGTCCGACGGTGTGATACAGGACGAACCATTTATTCAGACCCGGATAATAGAATGGCGCGGCGTCTGTATCGAGGGCTTCGATAGCATCAAACGCGGCATACAGCTCATCCCAGGTTTCAGGGACTTTGTCGATTCCAGCTGCTTCGAGCAGCGCCTTATTGTAATACATCACGCGCGTATCGGTGTCGAATGGGAGCGTATACTGGATTCCTTCACGCTGACCGGCGGCATACAGCCCGGGAATCCAGTCCGAAGGTACCAGGCTGTCCTGACTGGCGATGCAATCATCAAGGGGTTCCAGCCCGCCAGTACCGACCGCAGCACCAATGGTGACATGATTCACCAGCAGCACATCCACATCGCTGCTGCCAGCGCGCAGAGCCGTCAATTCGGTGGTATCGAGTTCATTGAAAGGAATGGGATTGATATTGACCTGGATATTGGGATGTGCTTCTGTCCAGGCGGTGATCAATTCGCCGGTGTCATCCCAGATAGCCGGGGGATCACTTTCTGGTGAGCGATCTGGCCGCCAGAAGTTCAGGGTAATCATCTCATCCTGGGCGACGACGACACTGCCCAGGGCCAGGACGAACGCTAAGGTGAGACTTAGCAAAAGGAAAGATCTTATCCGCATGATCATTCTCCTGTATTTAATGATATTAGTCCATTATGTTTTACAGATACGTTCTGTTTTGTGCGCTAACGCCTCCTGTGATATACTACATACAACTGTAGTATACTAGAGATGATCAAAATATCAAGGAAATGGTTCGTGAGTGCTCAAGCTGATAACCTCAGTGAACAGGTTTATAAGAATCTAAAAGAGCAAATTATCGAAAGACAACTTCACCCTGGTACTAAGCTGGATATCAAGGACCTGAGCGAAAAGATGCGCGTCAGCCGGATGCCGCTCCTGGATGCCATAACCCGGTTGAAAGCCGAAGGTCTGGTCCGTAGTCGGCAGCGTGTTGGGACCTATGTAACTCCGCTGGATGAAACGATGTTCGAGGAAATCTTCGAAGCCCGCAATATGATCGAGTATTGGATCGCCCCTCACTCTATCCTCCATATCCGCGACATCGACGTGCAAAATCTTGAGAAACTGCTGCAACAATCCGGTCAGCTGGTGCTGGATGTGGATGATGAGTCTTTCGACTATCGGCGCTTTATTGAGTTAGATCAAGAGTTTCATCTGCGGTTGATCCAGTTGTGTGGCAACAATCACATCATCGCCATGTATCGTTCGCTGAACAGCCACATTCAAATCGGTCGTGCTTATTCTTTACGCGCACTGGATCGCAGCCGTGAGGGACAGGTTGAGCACGAAGCCATCTTGTCCGCTTATGCTTCACGGGATGTGAAGGAGGCGCGGTCCGCGCAGTTAGCCCATTCGGAACGCAGCCGTGCCGGGGTGATGACACTCCTCAAACGATATGGTCCACTATAGGGTTTGTTCCATTACCACTTTCAAATCTGCCATAGACCATTGATCTCTATACCGGAAAACGAAACTGACAGTTCACAGCATCCATTCCCAGACGTTCCCCGAAAGATCATCAAGGTCGCTGTTCGGGTTGCGCCCCTGCGGGTACCGGCCCATCGCGTGGTGACGCGGAGATAGGGCGGCCCGTCATCCTGGCCGCTTTCATCGAACTTGGCGCAGTCGCCGACCTACTGACTCCCCTAGGGGTAAAGCCGACCATCCGGGTAGAGCGCAGCGATCTCCCATCCTTGCTCGGTTGGTAGGCGAATCGCCCAATCATCCGGCTGCACGATATTTCGCTGTCAGTCAGCGGCACAAGGCCAGACGTATCCCATCACCACGTCTTTGTCACATACACTCTCCTGAAGATGCATGAAGTCGAGCTGCCGCCCCTAAGCTTACAAAATCGTTTGAATCTTGATAGGATGACCAGGGAGCTGGATGCGATTTCCTGGTGTTTTCCCTATAATAACAATTAATGGTTCGCGCAGGATTGGACGCTAATTTATGAACAGACCACGATTTATATCCCTCCGCTGGCGCGTCCTTCTGCCTATTTATGCGCTTGTGCTGGTGATCGCCGTCACCGGGACATATTTGCTGGCACGCGAGACAGACGGCGCAGGTGATATTTCGACCACCAATATTCTTCAACAGAGCCGCCGCGCGCTGGACCAGCAGGCCGGGACCCTGTACGAGACTCTGCGCCAGACCGCCCAGGCGATAGCCCTGATGACCGGGGTGCCCCAGGCCGTCCTCCAGGGGGACGGTGAGGCGGTCCAAAGCGCGCTGCAAGTGCGTGCCCGACGTGCCAACCTGGACGATGTCATTCTCACAGATGAAGCCGGACAGGTGGTGCTGGGGCTGCGGCGTGCCCCGGACCGCGCCGATTATTCACTTCTGACTGTCGATGACCTGGGTGAAACGGCAGTGATGCAGACGATAGATCAGGCTGCTGCGCCCGCCGCATTTGTGCCGGTCGATGGTGAGATGCTGCTGTATACTGCCGTGCCGGTTCGCCGGGATGCGGTGTTGATTGGGACGGTCTGGGTCGGGCGGCGGCTGCCCTGGGTGCTGTCCAGCCTGCACACCAGCGTGATGGCGGACGCGGCCCTGTATACGCCTGACGATCAACTGCTCGTCTCGACCCTGACTGAAAATCCTGCTCTGCCTGCGAAGCTCAATACCGTCACCGCGCTCGAACTGGGCGGGCAGGACTATCAGACGCTCTATTTCCCCCTCGAACTCGGCGGCCAGACCGTCGGGGTAGTGGGTCTGCTGCTGCCCGAAAGCGCGGCTCTGGGCGCAAATGCGGCGCGCCAGCTTGCCGGTTTGATGATGGCGGTTCTGGCTTCAGCGGTGGTCATCGTCCTGTTCATCGCCCTGGGCTGGCTGATCGGGCGTGTCGGACGCATTACTCACACGGCAGAGGCGCTGGCCCGGGGTCAGGCGACGGCGCGCACCCAGATGCAGCCCACCGACGAAATTGGTCAGCTTGGTTATGCGCTCGACCGTTACGCAGATTACACACAGGGACGGCAGGACGCCATGCGCGCCAGTCTGCGACGCCAGCGGCGCGAGAATGAACGCCTGATGGCCGTGCTGGAGGCACTGCCCGACGGGGTCATCGTGCAGGACCTCGACGGGCGTGTCGTGGTCATGAATGATACCGCCCGCGAGCTGCTCGGTTCTAAACGCGTGCTGCGCTCGAACCCGGACCTGAAAGAACTGACGGCCTTCGTGACCGACCGGCTTGGCCCGGCGCTGGCCCCTGGCATTCACATCCTGGGTGAGCCGCAGCGCATCCGGCTGGATGATCGCACGATTCATGCCCAGGTCGCCGCCATCACCACCGTCACTCAGCAGCGCATTGGTACAGTGATCCTGCTGCGCGATGTGACCGAAGCGGCCCAGGCGGAAGCGACCCGCGACGAAATTCTGCGCCAGATGCAGGATGACGTGCAGGAGCCGTTGATCGACCTCGCCCGGGCCGACCGGCGGCTGCCGAGCGGTGAATTCACCCACGAAATCCGCAGGCATGCGGGCACGCTGCAAAAAATGATCCTCGATATGCGCGAAATGAGCGACACGCATCTGCGCAAAGTCACCGAGGAACAGCACCGGCCCCTGCTGGTCGATACGCTGCTGTGGGCGGTCGCCAACGAGTGGCGGCAGGTGGCCCAGGCTCAGAACCTGAACCTGCACGTGATCCTCGAAAAACCGGGTCTGTACGTGCTGGGCGAAGAACGCCGCCTGCGCTGGGCCATCGGCAATATCGTCGATAACGCCATCAAATATACGCCGCCCGGCGGTGACCTGACCCTGGAAGTGCGCGATGATCTTTCGGACGAGCAGGCCCATCTGCGGGTGCGGGACAACGGCGTGGGCATCACCCGCGAGGAACTGCCGCATGTTTTCGACCGCTTTTATCGGGGTCGGCCTGTGACGAAGGAGGGGCGGGAACTGCGCGTGCATGGCAGCGGCCAGGGCCTGACCGTTGCCCGGCAGATTTTCGAAGCGCACGGCGGCAGCCTGACGATCAAGAGCAAACAGTGGGTCGGTACGGCGGTTTACTTCACCCTGCCGTTGACCTCACCGGTCAGCCTGGAGCTGCCTACGCTGGCTCAGAACCTGGAAGGCGAAACGGTCCGCATCGACACCCGGCAGTTGAACGCTGATTAAACAGCGGTCAGCCGATGATATGGGGAAAACCATGAAGGGGCGACATACCGTCACCCCTTCATTTTTTGTTGTGCCGACCGGTGTTACCCCTTCAGGGTATACAGGTAAGCGATCAGATCGTTGATCTCGGCTTCAGTCAGAATCTCGTGCCAGTTCTTTGGCATCAGATTATCCGGGTAATTCGGGACGACATAGGCGCTCGGATCGACAATGGACTGATGAATATACGTAAGCGCATCTTCGCCGGGCACCCGGGCTTCCGCGCGGGTGCTGATGTTCAGCAGGCCGGGGCCGATGAGCTGTTCTTCCGAATCGACGCGGTGGCAGGTTGAGCAGGCGAAGTTCGCAGCCTGGTAGAAGGTGTTGAAAATGACCTGTCCATTGGCTGCGTCACCGGTAACGGCATTCGCACCGCTGGCAGCCGCCTCGGTCGGTGCTTCGGTCGGCACAGGCGTATTGGTGGCGGGTTCCGGTGTGTTGGTCGGCGGCACCGGAGTCTCGGTCGGAGCGAGAGTCGGGGTGGCAGTGGGGAGCGGCGTTTCGCTCGGCGTAATGGTGGGTGTGGCAGTGGGCGCTGAGGCTGTTTCGAAGGCCGAGGTCGCTGCCTGGGCGACGCGAGTCTGCTGAAGTTCCTCTTCGAATACCGGCGTGGCAATCGTGCCACAGGCTGCCAGCACGGCCACGAGCGGCAGCAGCAAAAAACTCTTGCGGATCATACGCCCTCTCTTTGGATGCAAAGCCTATTGTGAAACGGTGAACAAGGGTTGAGTATAACTTAGGATGGAACTGAACGCTACCGACAGTCCACCCATTTCTGAACCCTGATTCAGCGTGTATTAACTGTTCGCCGCCAAGGTAAATGCCGCGCGCAGCGCCGCCGCCGGATCGCCTTTCGGTGTGAACTCATGCCCGACGTATCCGGCGTAACCCGTGGCCTCGATCGCCCGGAAAATGGGCGGGCAGTAGAGTTCCTGCTGATCGTCGAGGTCCTGGCGGCCCGGGTTGCCAGCCGTGTGATAATGGCCGAAGTAGGGGTACTGCTGCTGGATGGTGCGGATGATGTCACCTTCCATAATCTGCATGTGGTAGATGTCGTACAGCAGCTTCACTGCGGGCGAATCGACCATCTGGCACACTGTCACACCCCAGGGGGTGTGGTCGCACTGGTAATCGGGATGATCGACCTTGCTGTTGAGCAGCTCCAGCACCAGCGTCACTCCGGCGTCTTCGGCCTGTTTCGCCACCAGCCGCAGATTTTCGGCGGTGATCGCCGCGCCAGCCTCGTCATCCAGACCATTGCGGTTGCCGCTGAACACGATCAGGTTGGGGATGCCCCATTCGACCGCCAATTTGAGGTTCGCTTCGATTTCGCGGGTGATGCGGTCGCGGTTTTCGCGCTTATTCAGGCCATCGGTCAGCGGCCCGTGCCCGCCCACCGACGCGATGCTCAGGCCGTGTTCTTTGACCAGCGGCCAGTATTCCTGTGGCACCAGTTCGACCGCATTGTAACCGATGTCGGCTGCGGCCTGCACGAAGGCTTCGGGCGTCATCACCGCCGGAACGAAGCACCACCAGGCTGCCGATTGTTTCAGGTTGCTCATGTGAATCCCTCCAGGGTACGAACCAGATTTTACCACCTGCTGAACGTACCACCAATTGACAGGTCAGAACATCATTTCTATGATGAAACCGGTGCGCGCTCGGGGCAGCCCCAGGAGAGAAACGAGATGGCGGATACTGGACAGCCCGATTTTGATAGGCTGTGGAATTATGATGATCCGGGCGGGACCGAGCAGCACTTCCGCGACCTGCTGCCCGCCGCCCAACAGTCGGGTGACCTTGACTACACCCTCCAACTGCTCACCCAGATCGCGCGAACCCAGGGCTTGCAGCGCCAGTTTGACTCTGCGCATCAGACCCTTAATCAGGTCGAGGCACGGTTGGCGACTGCGGATGCCATCGTAACAATCCGCTACCTGCTGGAACGGGGCCGGGTCCTCAATTCATCGCGTCAGGCAGATCAAGCGCTGCCGCTGTTCGTGCAGGCGTGGGATGCGGCGCGAGAGGCAGGCGACGATTTCTACGCAGTCGATGCCGCGCACATGGCAGCCATCGCCGAGTCCTCCCCGGAACAGCAGTTGAAGTGGAATCGGATCGCGCTGGATCTGGCCGAACGCACAGAGGACGCACGCGCGAAAAAGTGGCCTGCCCCGCTGCACAACAACCTCGGCTGGACCTATCATGACGCCGGGGAGTACGCACAAGCGCTGGAGCATTTCGAGCAGGCGCTGGCCTGGCGGCAGCAGTCAGGTGACGTCGTGACGATTCGGATCGCGGACTGGTGTATCGGACGCTGTCTGCGGTCGCTGGGCCGCATCGAGGACGCCCTGGCAAAACAGCAGAACCTCCTGCGCCAGCACGAACAGGCGGCTACGTCGGATGGGTATGTC
>JAIOHO010000259.1 GCA_019912905.1 Anaerolineae bacterium | reverse complement strand
GAACTCAGTCACCAGCGCTTCAGCTACGACGTCGGCCAGTTGATCAGCGCCATCAAAAATGCCGGGCCGGTCAAGGCCGCCCCCAACGCACCAGCCGACTCAGAGACGGCCCACCGGAAAGCCGCCGCGCTCAAAACCGTGCGCGATGATCTGGTCGGCGCGACGGATTCGCCGCTGTACGCCTTCCGCAACGAGAACCGCCACTTCCCGGTGCTGGGCGCAGGCAACCCGGACGCCAACATCATGCTCATCGGCGAATCGCCAGGCAAGGTCGAAGCCGCCCAGGGCGTCCCATTTGTTGGTCCCAGCGGAGACGTGCTGGCCGAACTGCTGCAAACTGTGGGCATCCACCGCGAGGACGTCTTTACGACCAATGTCCTGCTCGATCATCCACCCGCCAGCCGCGACCCCCTGCCTGAAGAAATCGACTTCTACACGCCGTTTGTGGACCGCATCATCGACATCATCCAGCCCTCAGTGCTCGTTCCGCTGGGGCGCTTCGCCATGACGTACATCCTCAAGAAGCTTGACCTGCCGGAAAAGCGCGGGAAGATCAGCCAACTGCACGGCAAGCTCATCAAAGCGCGCCTGCCCTACGGCGAGATTCACGTCGTCCCGATGTATCACCCGGCGGTCGTGCTCTACAGCGCCAGCCAGAAAGACACGCTCAGGAAGGACTTCGAGAAGCTCAGGCTGTTTATCTGAAATGACGTCGGGTGATCGACTCGATGAGGAACTCCTGTGCTAAAATGGATGCAAGGTGATTCGGAGGCAGGTGTCATGGCGATTCAGGAACAGGTAGAGCAGGAAGTCTATGGCGAGATCATCGCCACCGGCGTGACCCTGGACGAATACATTGCGCGCTATGCCGCTGATCACTGCGAGTGGGTCGAAGGGGTGGTGATCAAGGTGGCTCCGGCAAGTCTTGAACACAACGATTTGATTAAATACCTGATTCTGCTGCTCGATACTTATTTTGACTTAAGACCCATTGGCAGGCTTGTTTTGCAGCCTTTTGTGCTGCACCTGCCGTCCGTGCCAGAGCGCCGCCGCGAACCCGACCTGCTGGTTGTCCTGAACACCAATCCGCACGAACTAAAGAGAACATACATGGATGGCCCAGCGGACATCGTGATTGAGGTGGTGTCGGAAGAAAGCGCCAAGCGCGATCATGGCGAGAAATTCATCGAGTATGAACAGGGCGGTGTGCCCGAATACTGGATCATCGACCCGCTGCGGAACGAATCGCGCTTCTATCGGCTGGACGAGAACGGCATTTACCGCCGTTTCACCGAGGATGCGGAGGGCAATTACCAGACACCCGCGCTGCCTGGTCTCAAAGTCCACGTTCCCACGTGGTGGCAGGATGACCTACCCAGACCCTCCGAGATCATTACCTCGCTGCGTGAGATGCTCGGCGCGTGAGGCCCAACCTGTGCGTCAGATCAGTGTAAATTCGACCCTGCCGCAGACCGCCCCATTGATCTGCACCTCGATGGCGTGCGGGCCGGGATAATAGTTGCGCGTCGTCACTGGCTTAAAACTGTGTACCTTGCGAATGGCCGTGCGTTCGCCCGGTGCCAGGGTGCGTTTGGCGAGTTTGAAGACCTTCGAGCGCGGCTTCCCCTTCGCCCCGGCCAGGTGCAGGATGTAATCAATCATCAGGTCCTGCGGCACATCCGCCGTCGATTGAACCTCAAAGGTCAGCGTGAGCGACTCGCCGATGGCAATCACCTCCGGCTCGACCTGCAACTTGCCGACAATTACCCTTCCCGCCGCGCCGTAGCCCAGCAGCGCCAGCGCATCCGGGTTCCCGGCTTTGATCAACGTGCGCAGTGCGTGGGCGATCAGCGCCCGCATCTCCGGGCTGTCCTCCGCCTGCCAGCGCCGCAGCGTGTCGATCACCACCTGGGGATGATCTTTGGAAATGTCGTTCAGGTTGTTGGCGACACTGCGCCGCACGTCCTCGGAAGGGTCATTTTTCAGGTGTTCAGGACAACCAGCAGGTCGGGTTCGCGGCGGCGCTCTGGCACGGACGGCAGGTGCAGCACAAAAGGCTGCAAAACAAGCC
>JAIOHO010000258.1 GCA_019912905.1 Anaerolineae bacterium | reverse complement strand
CCACATTGTCTGCGGTCACATCTTCGAGAATCGTCGGGCCGACAAAGGTGCCGTTCTCGTAGCCTGCCACCTGGAAATTGCGACCATCCACCACGACTGTCGCGCCCTCATCCACACCCTGCTGGATCATCCGCTCGATCCGATCCTTCGCCTGCGCGCTGACCACGGTACCCATTTGCGTCGTTTCGTCCAGGCCGTAACCCACGTGCAGGTTGGCGACCTGTTTGACGAGTTCATCGCGCAGCGGCTCGTAGGCATCGCCGACCGCGACCGCAACCGCCGCCGCCAGACAGCGCTGCCCGGCACAGCCATACGCCGCACCGAGGATGTTGCGGACGCTGGCTTCGATATTCGCATCCGGCATCACGGCGATGTAATTTTTCGCGCCGCCCTGGGCCTGCACGCGCTTGCCGTGCTGTGTGCCCACTTCGTAGATTTTTTTGGCGACCGGGCTGGAGCCGACGAACGAGATGCCGCGGATGCCCGGATGTTTTAAGATCGCATCGGCAGCGTCGATGCCGCCCTGCACCAGATTGACCACCCCTTCAGGCAGGTCCAGTTCATCCAGCAGTTCGAACAGCAGCTTCATGCTGATTGGAGTCTGCGGCGAGGGTTTCATGATATAGGTGTTGCCACAGGTGATGGCGGTCGGCAAAAACCACAGCGGCACCATCAGCGGGAAATTAAAGGGCGTAATGGCGGCATACACGCCGACAGGCTGGCGCACAGTCGTCTCGTCGATGCCGGAGCTAATGTCTTCGACGCCGTCGTTGCGCATCAGAAACGGCACACCCATAGCATAGTCGATGCTCTCGATTCCGCGCCGGATCTCGCCGCGTGCCTCATCCAGGGTCTTCCCGTTTTCCTCGACCACCACGCGGGTCAGGTCCTCAAAGCGGTCTTCGATCAGGTTCTTGAGGTGATGCATGTACTGGGCACGGCTGAGGCCAGGCGTAGTGCGCCATTCCTCGAAGGCCGCTGCTGCTGCCTGAACCGCCTGATCGACATCGGCTGCCGTCGACTCCGGGCACTCCGCCAGCACTTCACAGGTGGCCGGGTCATGGACAGGGATGTACCGATCGGTAGCCGCTTCCACCCACTCGCCGCCAATGTAATTTTTGAGCTTTTCCGCCATTACAGACTCCTTGAGAATCCCATCAAACTGGAATATTTTGGGACACGATCACACAATGGTTGGATTTCGACGTGCGCCAGAGGATAATCGAAAATCAGGTTTCTCGCAACGCTGTGTCCCCCAGACAGACCCGGTGTGATCGGCCTCTGGTGGGGTGACAAACCGTGTGCGATCCATCAGAAAGGACAGTCGTGACTCCACTCAGATTCGCTATGGTTGGCTGCGGTTCGATGGGCCGCCGTCATCTGGCAGGGATGGGCAAGCTCCACGCGGCCCACCGCCAGTCGTTCGATCTCGTCGCCATCGCAGACCATCACCCGGAAAATACGCAGCAGGGGGCTGACTTAGCGGAGCAGACGCTCGACCTGCGGCCCCAGCAGTACGCCAGCCTGACCGATGTGCTGCATCACGGGCCGACGCTTGATGCCCTCCTCATTACCACCACGCCCGGTTCGCATCTTGAGGTCGGCCAGGAAGCCTTTGCCGCCGGTCTGCATGTGCTGCTCGAAAAGCCGATCACGCTGACTATTGCCGCGGGCAGACGCTTGACTCAGGCAGCCCATGACGCCAACCGCAAGTTATCCATTGCCGAAAATCTCCGGCGCGACCCGATCAACCGGCTGGCGAAAGCGCTGATCGACGGCGGCGCAGTCGGGCAGCCCTTCCTCATGACTCAGCTATCGTCCAGCAATGGCGAATTCGTCACCGCCTCCCCCTGGCGGCATCAGAAGCAGCGCGGCGGAATCATCATCGACCTGGGCGTGCATTATGGCGACCTGCTGGAATACTTCCTGGGTCCAATCGAGTCCGTCACGGGCATGAGCGCGCTGATTGACCGGCAGCGGGTGGATCAGAATGGCGCATTCCATCCCTCAGACTCGGAAGACCTCGCCATCGGCGCAGCCCGCTATCGCAGCGGCGCGCTGGCAAATTACCTGTTGAACTGGGCCGGGCGCGGCGAACGGCTCTATCACCGCACCGTCTACGGCACCGGCGGTTCATTATCCATCCCACGCGACCGGTCGGGCCAAGCGTTGACCCTCTACCAGCGCATCGACGGACAGGACATATTGGTTCCTGAACCCGCACTTCTTGAACTCGTGCCGGATTTCGCGCTGGATGACATCACCGCGACGCTGTTCGCGGGCAGCCGCCTCACAGCCTACGACCTGACCTTCCCGGACATCGACGCCAACCTGCTCGCCATCGAACAAGCCGAGTTTGCCGAAGCGATCCTGCATGACCAGGAACCGGAGGTCGGCGGTGAGATGGGGCTGCGCGGCCTGGCGGTGGTGCTCGGCTTTCTCGAATCCAACCTGCTGGGGCGCAGCCTCACAATGGATGAACTGCTCCGGGGTGAGGACCTGCCCTATCAACGCGGCATCAACGCCTGAACCAGCGCTGCGGTTACGCGTTCAGGCCGCTGGCCGACCACAACTGATCCATATAGCTGGCGGTCAGCTTCGCCGCTTCCAGCGGGTCTTCGATCTGGTTGACTCGCTGGCTGAAGGGTTCAGCAGTCACCGGGCCATCGAACCCCATGGCTTCCAGCTTCGCCATGAAGCCGGGCAGGTCGATCACGCCGGTTTCCATCGGCAGCCGCCGGTCATGATCGTTGTATTCCGCCATCGCCAGACCTTTCGGGGCATCGTTGACATGCACCGATACCACATCGGCTTTCGTGATTTTGTCCAGATCGTCCAGGCTGCCGCCGGAGGTATACAGGTGCCAAGCATCCAGCAGCAGGCCGACGTTGCCGGTGCCGATGGTTTTGGTCAGTTCGAGCATCCCTTCCAGCGTGTAAATAAATGTTTCCCGCTCCGGCGGACGCAGCGACTGCGGCCCGATAAACTCGATGCCGAAGCGTACCCCAAAAGGCAGCAGCGCCTCGGCAATCGGGCCAAAACGATCGACATGCCAGCTAAACGTCTCGTCAAAGGGTTTGTCGGAGCTTGGCGGACACCACGTCTGCGTGCGCAGTGCACCGATCGACTGACCGATCTCGGCCAATTCTGGCAGAGCATTCAGGTCATCGCGCCAGCGATCTTCCCGCCAGGCGACCGGCAGCCCCCAGGCACCGGGGCGAACCCCGGCAGAATTGAACAGATCGCGCACAGACGCTGCCCCGTGCGCGCGGGCGAGTTCGGCGGCCTCGCGGATGTCGAAGTCGATCCCGGCAAACCCGGTCTTTTGCGCAAGATCAAGCGATTCGACCAGACCGTAATTGCGAATACCGATCGCGCCGGGACTAAGATTCTTGTACATTGGAAGCCTCGTGTTGGGATTCAG
>JAIOHO010000257.1 GCA_019912905.1 Anaerolineae bacterium | reverse complement strand
CCAGTTCGCGCAGCTTGTCCTCACCGAAGATGCGTGCCAGCAGATTGACGAAGGCGGGCACTGCTGATGACCCCCCGGTGCGCAGCACCACGTCGATGTCCGCCGGGGTGAGTCCCGCTTCTTCAACCACCTTGCAAACAGCCGTTTCGACCTCGGCCAGTTCGCGGGCGATCAACTGCTCGAAGCGTTCGCGGGTGATGACCTCGTGAATCCTGATCGGCCCATGTTCAAAATCCAGCTTCGCCAGCAGCCTGCTGGACAGTTCCCGCTTGGTGCGCTCAATGGTGCGGAACAACTGGTAGCCCAGGTTGCGGGTGACCAGCGCTTCGAGCGAGCGCATGGCCTGCCGGTTGCTGCTCGCATGCTGGAACTGCTTGATGCGGTCGAAAAACTGCGGGCGGGACAGGTCGGACATCGTTTGCCAGCTCAGCAGCAGGTCGAGCATGTCATCGGGGAAGGGCTGCTCGTCGCGCCCGACGATGGTCCCGCGCCCAAAGTGGCGTGTCAGGTACTTCATGATGGCTTTGTCGAGATCGTCGCCGCCGACCAGCACCCCGCGATTGGCGAGGATTTCCGGTGCCTGATCTCCGCCGACCCGCGCAATGGTCAGGTCGAGCGTGCCGCCGCCAAAGTCGAACACGAGGCTGGTGTTGCGCTCCGGGCTGCTGACGTGGTGCAGGTAGGTGACGGCCAGCGGCTCGGTGGCGAAGGTAATGTCGCGGAACCCGGCCCACCACGCCGCCGTATAGATGATCTCCTCGGCGCGGGCATCCACGCTGGGGTCGTCGGAGAACTTCACCGGCCTGCCGATGACCACCCCGTCACAGGCTTCGCCGAACTGCGCTTCGGCACATTCTTTCAGCGCGCGCAGCAGCAGGGTGATGAGCTGATCGACGGTGTAGAAGCGGTCGAAGATCTGCGTGCCATCGTAGGTCGGACTGCGCAGGATGGTCTTGATGGATTGCAGCAGTCGCCCGTGGGCCGCCACATCGACCAGGGCATACAGGTCCTGGCCGTAGGTGATGGCATCATCACCCTTACCCGCCACCACGATTTCCACCGTGCCAACATGCTGGCGCTGCCACTTGACCGGGCGGCCTGTATCATGTTCCAGATAGGCAAATGCGGCTTCGATGCCGACCGTCGCCTGATGCTCGCGGTCGATGTAGATCAACGAAGGCAGGACGTCAGGGTTCTCGTTTTCAGGCTTGGTGCGCACGGCAAACAGCCGCTGCCCGTCATAAAACGCGATGCCGGAATTGGTCGTGCCAAAGTCAATCCCCAGCCGCATAACCCCCTCCACTGGATTTTGTAGTTCAGGAGGGGTCAATTTTAGCACGGATTGTCGGGGCGGATAGGGGCAATACAGTGTCCATGCAGGCTTGAATGGACATGGGGGAATGGCGTCAGGAGGGGTATACTTTACCTGTGTTTCGACCTATTCACCCCTGGCTGTGGTTGATGACCAGCGGGTTGATCGCAAAAAGACTTCATCTGGAGGAAGTTTCGATGTCCCCATATACCTTACCCGAACTCGACTCGCCCGCGCCGCCGGAACCCAAGACGGCTGTGCTGGTCGCCAGCGGCGATCTGCGCCTGTCGGCCAATCAGGTGTGCTGGCCCGCGCAAAAGGCGATGGAAGAGCAGGTGGTCGCGGCATTTGCTGCCGAAGGCTGGACCGTCAAGCGCGGCCATCCCTATGACCCCGAACTGAAGCACGGATTTATCTGGAATCAGCGCATGGGCATGGAGGTGTTCCAGTCGATCCACCCGGATACCCCTCTGATCGTCGCCGAATCCGTCTGGCAGTACAGCCATCACGTGCTGGCTGGTCTGCGCGATCATCGCGGGCCGATTCTGACGGTCGCCAACTGGAGCGGCCAATGGCCCGGCCTGGTCGGTATGCTCAATCTCAATGGATCGCTCACCAAGATGGGTGTGGCCTACAGCACCCTCTGGAGCCTGGATTTCACCGACTCGTTCTTCAAGAATGGCATCCGTGAATGGCTGACCACCGGCAAGATTACCCACAATGCCCGCCACGTGCGCGATCTCGACCCGGCCAAACTGCCGGTCGATGAAGCTAACCTGGGCCGGGCGCTGGCCGTCCAGATGCAGGTCGAGAAGGCCATTATGGGCGTCTTCGACGAAGGCTGCATGGGCATGTACAATGCCCTCATTGACGACGAGATGCTTAACCCGATGGGCATCTACAAGGAACGCCTCAGCCAGTCGGCGCTGGTGGCGGCCATGCGCGAGGTTCCCGATGCCGAAGCCCAGAAAGTCCGCGACTGGCTGGATACGGCGGGCATCCAATTCAAAACTGGTCCCAACCCGGAAACCGACCTGACGGATGCTCAGATCCTCGAACAGTGCAAGATGTACGTCGCCGCGGTGCGCATCGCCGATGCTTTTGGCTGCGACACGATCGGCATCCAGTATCAGCAGGGACTCAAGGACATGGTTCCGGCATCCGATCTGGTGGAAGGGCTGCTCAACAATGTCGAGCGCCCGCCGGTCATGCACGCCGAAACCGGCAAGGAACTGTATGCCGGACTGCCGGTGCCGCACTTTAACGAGGTCGATGAATGCGCGGCGGTGGATGCGCTGGTGACCAACCGCATCTGGCGGGCGATGGACTTCGACCCGGCCACGACGCTGCACGATCTGCGCTGGGGCGAACATTACAGCGGCGACGGCGTGGATGATTACGTGTGGGTGTTCGAGATTTCCGGCGCGGCCCCGGCGTCGCACTTTATCGACGGCTACAAGGGTGCGGTCAGCGAACGCCAGCCGCCGATGTACTTCCGCCTGGGCGGGGGTTCGCTGAAAGGGATCAGCAAGCCGGGCGAAATCGTCTGGAGCCGCGTGTTTGTGATGAACGGCGGCCTGCATGTCGATCTGGGGCGCGCGCACGTGGTCGAACTGCCGCTTGAGGAAACCGAGCGCCGCTTGCAGGCGACGACCCCTCAGTGGCCGATCATGCATGCCGTGCTGCATGGCGTCACGCGTGACCAGATGATGGCTCGCCACAAAGCCAATCACCTCCAGGTCGCCTATGCGCCCTCCGCAGCGGATGCGGATCGCGCGCTGGCGGCCAAAGCAGCCATGTTCCAGGCGCTGGGTGTGCCGGTGCACCTGTGTGGGGATGTGAATCTGTAGATAAGGCCGCTGTCCTCGCGGAGCATGGACTGCGGGGATAAAAGCTTGCGGCTTTTGACCTCACCTCTTCTCGTGCGGCTCGACACCCCTCTAAGCTGGAGACGGGACCGAGCGCCGGGTAAGGGGTGAGGTGCTTTTCCCCAAGCCAAACGGTCATGGTTTCAGGTCATGGCCGCGCGGACGTAATGCGCCCAGTAGCCCTGCCAGCCGGGATAGTCCTGCGCCAGATGGAGAACATCACGGGCGGAGAGGATGTGCCCGTACAGCCGGGAGGCCGCGTCGATGAGGCGCTGCTCCGGCACCTTGAAGGCTTCCATCCGCCCCAGGCCGCGCACCAGCACAAATGAGGCCGACCAGGGGCCAATCCCTTTGACTGCCAGCAGCCACGCCTCCACATCTTCAATGGGTCCGGTGCGCAGCCAGCCCTCATCCACCTCGGTGAAGGCGAGGGCGACATGCCTCAGAAATCCGGCTTTCTGCGCGTGCCCGATGACCTGCTCCAGGTCTTCCGCGTCGGCTTCGAGCAGGGCCTGCGGTTCCGGGAAAGCATGATGAACTACTCCATCTATCACGATCGCGCCGCCGAAAGCCTGCGTCAACCGCGTTTTCATGCTGCTGGCAATCGCCATGCGGTTGCGGTTCGACAGCACCGCCCAGCACGCGTTTTCGAATGGAGTCAGGAATTTGACCTGATGATAGCCGTGAAGCTGCTGCACGATGGGCGCAAAGTTCGGATCATGCTCGGCGAGGGCGTAAAAGGGAATCAGGTCATCGTCCAGGCTGAGGAAAAAGGATGCCCGGTCCTGAAGCGCATCTTTGGCAGATGCGGCCAGGGGTACATCCGCAAACAAATCCAACCGCAGCGAATCCGGCGCACTCGAATCGGACACACGAACAGCGGCGACCTGCCCGTTCAGCAGCACGGCTTTGGTGAGACTGCGCGGGTTAATGACCTGTTCGCCCATCGCCGGCGTGAACTGGCCGAGAAAGCGCAGCGACTGGCTGAAATCGAACGGCTGCACCACCTGGAGCGGTCGGGATTCGTCAACGATCATGGGATCTCTCCTCACACTCTCTAGGCGAATGATGCGGCAGCATGACCGCAAATGCAAGCGCGATCGTCGGCAGGGACCGCGCCTGTGGCTCCATTTCAAACGCCTCTCCGCAGGTTATAATCGAGCCTGATATTAAACTTGAACGATGGCTCTTGAAGGATCACTAAACCTCATGATTGAGACGACTCTTACTGTTCAGCACAATCAGCCCATCGGGACCATTTCTCCCCGGCTGTACGGCCATTTCGCGGAACACCTGGGCCGCTGCTGCTATGACGGCCTGTGGCTCGGCCAAAGCGACACCGACATCCCCTTGTACGGCGGTTTCCGGCAGGACGTGGTCGATGCGCTCAAGGCCATGCCCGTGCCGCTGCTGCGCTGGCCCGGCGGCTGTTATGCCGATCATTATCACTGGCGCGACGGCATCGGGAACCCGCGCAAGACCCGCCTGGGGATGTCCTGCGGCTTGCAGGTCGAGGATGACAACAGCCTGGGGACGCACGAATTTCTGGCGCTGTGCCGGATGCTGGGGGCGGAACCCTACCTGGCGGGCAACGTGGGCAGCGGCTCGCCGCAGGAGTTATGCGACTGGCTGGAATACTGCAATACGGCGATCCATACCGACCTGGGCGATGAACGCGCCGCCAATGGCTCTCGCGAACCGTTCGGCGTCAGGCTGTGGGGCGTCGGCAACGAAAACTGGGGCTGCGGCGGCAATTATGATGCCGAGACCTATGCCCGCGAATATCGCCGCTACGCCACCATGCTGCGCCACGTCGATCCGACGGCGGAACTGGTCGCCTGTGGGCAGGAAGAAGACTGGAATGGCCGCTTCCTCGAAACCAACCAGCGGCACTTGGACCTGATGGATCACCTGTCGATTCACCGCTACTGGATTCATGGCGGGCCGGAAATCGACTTCAGCGAAGCGCAGTATTACGGGCTGCTGGCTGAAGCCCACGCCACCGAGGATTTTGTCTGCCGCACGGCGGATCAGATCGCGGTTTATGCGGATAAGCTCCGGCATCCGATCGGGATCGCCCTGGATGAATGGGGCGTGTGGCACCCGGAGGCGCGTCCCTGGGGGCCGGATGGTGACAAGCACCGTTCGCCGATCACTTACGAGCAGGCCGGGACCCTGCGCGATGCGCTGGCCGCCGCGGTCGCCCTGGAAGGCTTCCACCGCCAGTGCCACGTGCTGACGATGGCAAACCTGGCGCAGATCGTCAACGTGCTGCACGCGCCGGTGATGACCGAAGGCCCGTCGATCTGCCTGACGCCGACCTACTATGCGCTGCAATTGCATACCCCGCACCTGGGCGCGACTGCGCTGCCGGTGGAAGTGACGCAGGGGGCCATAATGCCCGGCAGCGAGCAGATCAGTGCCGTCACCGCGACGGCTTCCACCAAAGCCGGGAAAACCGCGGTGACGCTCATCAACCGCCATTTCGATCAATCCGCATCGGTGACTCTCCTGGCGAATGCGGCGGCGGTCGAGTCGGCCCAAGTGCTCACGGCAGATGATCCGCGTGCCGTCAACAGCGTCGATCAGCCGGAGCGCGTCAAACCGGCGGCGCTTGCGGTCACGGCGGATGGAACCGGGTGCTGGCGGGTCGAACTGCCGCCGCACGCCATGGCGACGATTCAGTTTGCTTAGGTGAACTTCGCATCAACGCGGATTGTCGGGGCAGGCGTGGGTCAATCAGCGACTTCGTAGCGCCAGCCCCGGCGCGCATCGCGGCTGCGATAATCGGTGCGCCGGATGATGCCGTCGGCTTCCATGCGGTCGATGAAATGGGCGGCCTGAGGGAAATCGAGGTTGAGATGCCGCCGCAGGAAATTGACCGACGCCACGCGCAGGCGGCGCACCTCGCGCACGGCCTCCCGGTAGCGGGAGCGGTCGAACTGTGCCGTTTCCCGGTGGATGCGCTCGGCCCGGCTGAGATATTCGCTCAGGTAAAATGCCCGCGAATCGCGCGCGGCATCGTGGTCTTCAAGGTGGGTGAGGACGTTTAGAGCCATAGCACCTGTTCACTGGCAAGCGGGGTGGTTCGTGGCTACCATTATAGCAGGATTGCATGAGAGGCAAGCGAAAGATGGCAAGCGAACGGATTGGCGATATGACCAGGGCTGAGTTTGAGGATTGGGTTCAGCAGCTTATCGACCGGCGCTTAAAATCCTGGCCGAGTAACCAGCCGGATGACCGTCCGCCATACGAGGTCTTCGAATCCATGCGGCGACATCTCCTCAAGCGTAAACCCGGGCAACCCTCGGTGCTGGAAATGATTCGTGAGGATCGTGATCGTTGAGCACATCTTATGTGATTGATACGACCATCCTCATGCAGGGTATGCTCGAAGAGACCCAAACCAAACGTGCGCAAACCTTGTTGTATCGAGCTACTCAGCCTGATGATGTCCGGTTGCACGTGCCAGAATTTACCCTGATCGAGTGCGCGAATGTGTTGTGGAAGCAGGTTCGCTTTCATGACGAAACGATTGAAAACGCGCTGCGAATGCTGAATGATTTACGTGCGTTTCCACTTCAAACATACCCGGCGACCGGTCTGCTGCCTCGCGCCCTGGAGGTTGCGGTCCAAACTCAGCTACCAGTTTACGATTGTGTGCATGTTGCCCTCGCGGAGAATCTGCGAGTTGCGCTGATTACAATGGATACCCGCCAGGCTGACGCAGCCAAAACTGTTGGCATCACGCTGAAATCAATCCTGGATTTTCCTGAATATACAGGCGATTAGAGTGAGACGTAATGGAACTCAAGGCGAATCAGTTTTTACAATCCGCGACGATTGCTCTGGAAGACATTCAACTCAAGACCGCCCTCGACCGGGGGACGCGCTCTGCTGACAAAGCCCGCATCACGGCGATGGACGAAACCACCGACCCCGAAGCACTGCGCCAGCAGGGACGCGGGGCCAAGCTGCGCGCGCTGGCCGATCTGCCCGACCTGCTGGAACAGATCGAAACGAACATTACCGGGCGCGGCGGGCAGGTGCTGTGGGCGCTGGATGGCGACGAGGTCAACCGGCAGGTGCTGGCCATCTGCCGCGAACATGACCTCAGGTTCGGCGTCAAGAGCAAGAGTATGGTCACCGAGGAAACCGCGCTGGTACCCTATCTCAAGGCACACGGCGTCGAGATGCTGGAAACCGACCTGGGCGAATTCGTGGTGCAGGTGGACGAAAGCCACCCCAGCCACATCGTCACGCCGATCATGCACATGACCAAAGAGAAAGTGCACGACCTGTTCGTCGAAAAACTGGGCATGGAGCCGATGGGCGATCCGGTGGACCCCAAGGCCATGACCCACTTCGCCCAGCGCCTGCTGCGCCGGAAGTATCTGGACGCCGACCTGGGCATCACCGGCGGCAACTTCATGATCGCCGAAACGGGGACGGTCGTCATCTGCACCAACGAGGGCAACGGACGCCTGAGCACCAGCCTGCCGCGCGTGCATATCGCCATCGTCGGCATCGAAAAGGTGGTGCCCACCTGGGAGGATTTCGCCACCCTGGTACAGACGCTGCCGCGCGCCTCCACCGGCCAGCGCATGACGGTCTACACCAGCCTGTTCAACGGCCCGGCGGGTGACGAAGGCGATGGCCCAGAGCATTTTTACCTGATCCTGGTCGATAACGGGCGCAGCAATGTCTATGCCAGCGACTACACCGAAGCGCTGGCCTGCATCCGCTGTGGGGCGTGCCTGAACACCTGCCCGGTCTACCAGCAGGTCGGCGGCCATGCCTACGGCACCGTGTACCCTGGCCCGATCGGGGCGGTCCTCACGCCGCTCCTGATGGGCAAGGAAAATGCCGCGCCGCTGCCGTTTGCCAGCAGTCTGTGCGGAGCGTGTCAGGCGGCCTGCCCGGTGGACATCCACATCCCCGACATGCTGCTGAAGCTGCGGCACGACTTGCAGGCCGAGCAGGACCCGGTCTGGCAGATGGGCATGAAGGGCTTTGGCTTTGCCTTCAGCCACCCGCTGCTGTTCGAGGCGGGCCTGAAGCTCAGCGGCCTGGCGGCCCAGGCCTATACCGAGGCGACCGGCCAGACGACCGTCGACCGCCTGCCGCCGCCGCTGGATGGCTGGACGAACTCGCGTGATTTTCCGCCCTTCGCCAGCGAATCCTTCCACGACTGGTGGCGCAAGAATCGGGGTGGTGACGCCGGGCATTAAAATACCCGGCTGATCCGCTTCGCAAGCCCTTTGAAAAGGGCTGTCCAGAATCTGGAGGCTGTTCCAGCCTGCTTCAGCAGGCTTACCGGAAGCGATCTTGCCGTAGGCTTCCAGCCTGCGGCGGCGAGAATGGCAACAAGCCCATGACCGAACCGGAAGACAAGCAGCGCGAACTCAACCGCCTGATCACGCAGATGCGCGAGGGATCGAATGCGGATGCACTCAAGGCGGTAGATGAACTGCGCAGGCGTGGGTGGATGTTTGATGGATCACTTAGGGGATGTAACTTGGAGAAAGCTGATTTGCATTATGCAAATCTGAACAGAGCCAACCTTGTTGACACTTACTTGGTCAGAGCAAATTTAGCCAGAGCAGATTTATCCCAGGCCAATCTTCGTCGTGCAAATTTAGGCGGAACTATTCTAAGGGGTGCTAGCATCGAGGGCGCTGATTTTGAAGAAGCACTATGTAACTATACAATATTTGCCGATGTTGACCTTTCTGCGGTCAGAGGTTTGAAAAAGATACTACACTTCGCTCCGAGTGTAATAAGCGTTGACACCTTGTATAGATCGAAAGGCAGCATTCCAGAGGTGTTTTTGCGAGGGTGCGGCGTTCCAAAGGAATTTCTTGAATTCACTAGAGGTCTGTTTGGCGAGAATGCAATCGAGTTTCGCAACTGCTTTATCAGCTATAGCCACAAAGATGTCATCTTTGCGAAAAAGTTATATCAACGATTACGCGATCGAGGTGTAAATTCCTATATTGACTTTGAAAATCTGAAAGGTGGAGATTTTTGGGCTGATGTGATTAATCAGGCCATTCACCATTATGAAAAGCTGCTGGTTTGTTGTTCGGAGAATTCACTACACAGCCTGGGCGTAGACCGCGAAGTCAATACCGCCCTGCGCATTGAAGAGCGCCTATACGCACAGTCGAACGAAAAGGTGTCTATCATCATCCCAGTCGATATGGATGGCTACATCTGGCATTGTGAAAATCACGTGGCCCGCCGGTTACAGGAGCGGCATATCATCAACGCCAAAAACTGGCAGAACGATTTTGCAGCAGTTCTTGCCGATATTCTTAAGGCGCTGCGCACGGATGAGGGGCGCGAGGACCCGCCGGAACCGAAGCTGTGAGCGGCGGGGAAAAAGGAATGGGCACCAGCGCAGTTTACGTGAGGGGTCTGAAACCTGCTGGTGCCCACCGGGAAAAACCCGGCACATCCTGAGCCTGAAATAAACACGAACGAACCTGCCGCCGGCGGCATTTCGTTCAGGCAATCTTGTTCCGATTATGCAAGGTGTTGTTGACAAGCGCCTTACGGCATGGAACCGAAAACTTACAATTGCGTGTTATTTCGGTTATAGTCGCGGCCTATTTCAAACGGGGGATTCACAAATCGAACGTCGATGCCTGCTCTGCTGCTGAACTTTCTCCCCTTTTTCCTAGCGCTGGCGCTGGGGTTTGCCTACAAACGCCTGGGCATCTTCACCCGACCGGATGGCCGCGTCATCTCCAAGCTGGTGGTGAACGTCACCCTTCCTGCCGTGTCCTTTACGGCGCTGTATCACGCTTCCCTGCCTGCCGACGTATTTTTCCTCAGCGCGCTCGGCCTGCTCATCCCGCTGACGCAGATGGGCATCGCTTTCCTGGTGGCCGGTAGGCTGAAGCTGACCGACCGGGAAAAGGGCGTGTTCCTGTGTAATGCCGGGGTGACCAATCTGGCGTTTTTCCTGTTTCCGTTTTTCCTGCAACTCTACGGCTTCGAGGCGCTGACGCGGCTGGTGATTTTCGACATCGGCAACG
>JAIOHO010000256.1 GCA_019912905.1 Anaerolineae bacterium | reverse complement strand
CCTGGCGCGCTCTTGCAGCGCGCGGACCAGTTTGACACGGGGATTCTGGGTGCTGGTAATCATGGGGGGCCGATTCAAAGGTCACAGGTGATCGAAATGAAAAAGGGGCCGCTCGTGCTGGCCCCGCAGTGTACTGATCTGGCGAATCAGGTGATTACTGATTCATCTGGCTGAGCGCAGCCAGTTTCTGGAAGGTCGCCCCATCGCGCACGGCAATATCGGCCAGAATCTTGCGGTCGATTTCGACGTTGGCTTTCTTCAGGCCGAACATAAAGCGGCTGTAGCTCAGGCCGTTGAGACGGGCCGCCGCGTTGATACGCACGATCCACAAACGGCGCATATCGCGCTTGCGGGTGCGGCGGTCGCGGTAGGCATACCACAGACTTTTGAGCATGGCTTCGTTCGAGCGGCGGAAGAGCCGCCCGCGCGTCCCCCACTGCCCCTTCACCATTTTGCGAACTTTGTTATGGTGCTGTCGGCGGACAACACCGGTTTTACTTCTTGGCACGGCTGGTTACTCCTGACAACAAACACCCGGAACAGCGCGCTCCGGGCGTCATTCACGAACAGAAAAGTCCCGGCTGCCCTAGCGCGGGGGGTTGGCCTTGTAGCGCCGCAGGTAGGGAGCCAGAGTCATGACGCGCTTGGCGTCCGATTTGCTCACTTCCAGCATCCGGGTGAATTTGGCTTTGGTGCGCTTCGGGGTGCGGCGGCGCAAATGGCTTTTGCCGCCCTTGGTGCGCATCACTTTGCCGGTGCCCGTCACCTTAAAGCGCTTGGCTGTCGACTTGTGCGTTTTCAGCTTGTATTTCTTCGCCACGACTATGCTCCAGGATAATTACTTCTTGTCGGTCAGCGGCGCGAGAATCATCAGCATATTGTTGCCTTCCATGCTGGGAGTCTGCTCTACGACCGCAACGTCTTTGAGTTCCGCCGCGATCCCCTCCATGCGCTCGCGCGCAATATCGGGATAATCACGTTCGCGGCCACGAAAGCGGACGCGCACCTTCACCTTCATGCCTTTTTCAATCCATTTACGCGCATCACGCACCTTAAATGACAGGTGGTGGTCGTCCGTTTTCGGACGAAGCTGGATTTCTTTAATCTCGATCGTCTTTTGCTGTTTGCGCGCCTTACGCTCTCGCCGCTGTCGTTCGTATTGGAACTTTCCAAAATCCATGACCCGGCATACTGGCGGCTTGGCATTTGGCGATACTTCCACCAGGTCCAGCCCGCGAGACTCGGCTAATGTAAGCGCTTCCCGAATCGTCATTACGCCGAGATTCTCATTCGAATCGGTTATGACTCGGACTTCACGAACCCTGATTTCATCATTGATGCGAAATTCTGCAGAACTGATAGCCTAACCACCCTCTCTATCAAGGTCATTTGACAGAAAAATTGTTGAGACGGATCGGACGTAATAGAAAATTACGCCTGAGTGTGCCCCCACGCGCAGTGAGAGAAATTATAGCATACAATCAGAAGCCCGCGCAAGGCAGACTGCGGCTAATCGGTGATGACCTGGTAGGTGTCATCCGTATTGAACGCATCCAGCAGCGCACGGGCCTTTTCCCGGGGAGATTGACTGCCCGTCGGCTGCTGGACAAACCAGGCAAAAAAGGATAGTTCGCAGTCTCGATCCTGCACACTGTAGTAGAGTTCGGTGTTGTTCAATTGCAGGAAATCGCGGGCGCTGCGCAGTTCGAAAGCGGCGCTCTGGACGCGCCAGTTGGCCCGCAGGTTCGCCAGCAGTTCATCGAGTGTGGGAGGCGGATCACTGAGGGCGTGATAACGCACCCGGAACCAGAACCCGCGTGGGTGCTTCTCGACCAGCACGCGCACCCCTGGCCCCAGGGTGTGGGCACACGATTGCAGCAGCGCCAGCGCTTCCTGAAGCATGGCCCGGTTGCCTTTGAGCATGAAATCGGCTTCAGCCTCGGGGATGTCGCTCAGTTGCAGGGTCGTGGCGATCCAGTTCAGCAGGTCGCGCCCGTTGAATTCCTGTTTGCCGGTGGTCAGCGGGGTTTCACCGGCTTTGTGGCGAATGAGGTTGGCCCAGGCGGTATACATGTGCAGGGCCGACGACACGGCATCCCCGGCCCTGGCCTGGTTCGGGTCCTCGTCGGCTGCCGGTTCGAGCGCCGAGAGCGCCGTCGTCAACTGCTCGTTCATGCGGCGGTACATCAGAAAATTGATTTCCGACAGCGATTCCCAATCCGGTTCGCGGTTCATAATCCCTGTCTGTCCTTCGTCATCCACAGCGTCAGACCGGCGGCCCGAACACAGCCGAAACAACACCGACTGCCTGCACGGGTGACTGCCAATGACTGAGCCTAATGAATTTCAATGATTTCGTGATTCTGATAGATGCCTGACGACGACCCGCTGGCTGCAAATTCACGGATGTCCCGCAGCGCTACCTCAAAAGCCAGCAGCAGCTCCTCGTCCTCCCCTTTGTAACGCCGCATCGTCTGCTGGGCACAGGCTGAACAACCGCGCATCGCCCGGTAGCTGTCCGTCTCACAACCCATACAGCCGTTCAGCCGGATCATCATGAGCATGAAGGCCAGCGTCTCCTCGTGCGTCTCCGGCAGCGCCAGCACCCGGTCACACAACGCCTGCCACGTGCGCCCGCGCGTCAACCGCAGTGATGCAATGGCCCGGTGGGGAAACATCAGCGCATTATCGGTATACATCCGCGATTGCCCTTTATCTGTCTGGTGCGCCACGAGGATTATGTGACGGGAGCTGTCACATTTACAAAATTGAGAATAGCATAATTTTACGTAATAATCAACTACCTCGCAAAACTATATCCTTATGCTATCGCCTATATTACATTGATTCTGTCCCAAGTTGAATTATACTAATGGCCTATGCGACGCTTGTGGATTGTGTTTGTCCTTATTCTGGCTGGCTGCGGCAGCGGTGCGGTGGTTTTCGCGCCGACCCCTCTGCCGCCGGATTTGTCGCCCCTGCGTTACGAACATCCATCCGGTGCGTTCTCGGTGGTGGTGCCGCGCACCTGGGCCACCTTCAGCCAGCATGCCACCACGCTGGCCGCCACCAGCTTTGCCCCGCCGGACTCGCCTGTGCCGCTGCTGACGCTGGCCGTCATCAATCTGGGCCAGCCCCTGGATACGGCTGCGTTTAACGCCCTGCTCAACCAGTATCAGCAGGACCTGCGCCCGGATGCTTCCCGCTACAAAGAAGAATCGCGCCAGGCGATGGGTGATGGCAGTTGGCGCATGACCGGCCTGCGCGCCCTGCCCGGCGGTGGCACACAGCCCATCAATACGTTTATCGAGCGCGAGGGAAGCCTCATCGGTCTGGTCGAAGCAGCCGTGCCGGACGACCCGGCGCTGGCGGATGCGCTGCAAACCACGATCAACACCTTTCACATCAATCCCGAGGCCAGCCTGGAGGCGACCGACCCTTCGGTGCTGGTATCGCTGGCCGCGACCAGCGTGGGGGTGCTGAATGTGGCGACCTGGACGACGCCGTCCGGCGTGTTTTACATCACCGGCGAAGTTGCCAACTACGGAACTTCCCCGCTGAAGGAGGTGCCGGTGCAGGCGGTGCTGCTGACCCCGGATGGCCTGGCTGTAGCGGAAGCGGAAGACCTGCCGATGGGATACGCGGTGCTGCCGGGGGGATTCGCCCCGTTCAGCCTGCGCTTCGGCCAGGGGCAGCCGGCCCTTGCCGCGCGTTATTCCCTGACGTTTGGCAGCGCGGAGCCGCCGTCAGACAGCAGCACGGAGGTCTATGGTCCCACCGATCTCAGTTGGATCGACGAATCGACCTATGATGCCGAGGGGCAGCTCGTCGTCAGCGGCATGGTGACCAACATCGGTGACCGGATGCTGCATCGCCCGCGCGCAACCGTGACGGTCTTCGATGCCAATCAGAACGTGGTCGCCGCCCGTTTTGCGGATCTCCCTGTAGATGCGTTAGGACCTAACGAGTCCGCGCCCTTTGAACTCGTGCTGTCGGAAATCGGTGCTGAACCGGCGCAGTATGTGGTCAATATTCAGGCCCTGCCCTGACCCTCGCGCCTTCAGCCTGGAAAGATATTCCAGCGGATTATTCCTTCGATGCGGGATCATGCGAAAAGGAGTGCCAGCAGCCCATGACGAACATGCCGTCCTGGGGGACTGCCGGTCTGGGGCCGCCGGGGTGATGATGATGCTCGCGGTGTTCCAGTGCGATAAATACGCCTTTCAGCACATCGCGGCGCACCTGCTCGCGGTCCGCGCCCCAGGCCGTCGCCAGAGCGTGACGGTCGATTTGATTGCCATTGATGAACAAAGCGGCGTGGCCGTGCCACAGGAGGCCGAAGCGCGTCATTTCGATTAAGATTTTGGTGGAGCCGACAAACTCAATATCAGTCCAATAATCTGAGCGTCCCGCTGACATTTTTCACCTCTCTCAAAAACGTAAATTTATTACAGCATGTTTCTTACAAACATTTCGTAAAGATTCGTGAAGTTTGTGTGAATTGTGAAATACCGTAAAATCGTTTTTGGTAAGCACCGCAGCCGACGATAAGGGGGCACGCCGATAAACAGGCGTGAAACATAAGCTTCTATGATTGAGATGAACATTCCGGGCCGTGGGAAAGTGAGCCTTGAGCATCTGGTACTGGACGTGAACGGCACCATTGCCTGCGACGGTGTGTTAATTCCTGGGGTCAAAGAGCGGCTGGACGCGCTGCACCCGTATGTCGATATTCACCTGCTGACCGCAGACACCCACGGCAGCCAGGCCGCGATTGACGCTGAACTGGGCATCACTGCCACGATTATCCAGCATGGGACGACGGAAAAAGGGGCTTACATCTTATCGCTGGGGGCCGATCAGGTGGCGGCCATCGGCAATGGGGCCAACGACACCGCCATGCTCAACGCGGCGGCAGTGCGCATCGCCATCCTGGGACCAGAAGGCATGGCGACCACCCTGCTGGCGAACGCGGATGTGCTGGTGCGCGACATCAACGATGCGCTGGATCTGCTGCTGCGCCCCAAGCGGCTGGTCGCCACGCTGCGGCGGTGAATCCGCAAATCATTCGTGCGCTTATGCGCCCAGATTACGCAGGGCGCTGAACAGGCGCAGCAGTTCCGGCGGGGTCGCCCGATCCTGAGCGTCGAGGCTGCGCGCCGAACCATCCTGGAGTTCCACGCGCACGTAATAATTA
>JAIOHO010000255.1 GCA_019912905.1 Anaerolineae bacterium | reverse complement strand
CTCTTTTGGGGATAGGGCGGCACGGACGGCGCGACAAACTGCACTTCGGAGAACAGGTCAGGATGCTGCTTGATAACCTGAACGAGTTCATCACGGCGGTTGCGTGCGATCGTAACCTGAACGACGACGTTATCCTGTACTGACATTGACGACCTTAATATCCGTGATTCCGGCATCGACCAGGCGCGCGATCAGATCAATAAACTTGTCGGTATCGAGGTCCGTCAGGTTGGCTTGCAGGGTAATGGTGATGTCGCGTGCTTCGCTGGGCGCTGCCGTCGCGACCGCACCTTCGCCTTCTGAAAGACCGGCCTTCAGCTTTTCCATCTCGCTCTCGAAATCCTCAACCAGATTGTAGATCTGTGCCGTGCGCAGATCATACGGCAGCTCGTCGCGTTCGACGGGTTCGATCAGCGCGACGTAGGTGGGTTTGTCCAGCGCCAGCATCGAGCGGTATTCCTTCATGGCCGAAGGCGATTTGATCGCCGCCGGGGACAGCAGAAACAGGCCGTGCGACGATTCGCGCACCGCCGCCGCTGCTTCCTTCAGCCAATCGGCCTCCGGGGTCACCTCAAAATTATCCAGCCAGCAGCGAATCCCGGCGGCGCTCAGATACTGGCAGATGCGTTCCGCCGTGGGGTTGTCCCGGGTGGCATAACTCACGAAAACCCGCATGTGTTCATCCTCTCACCCTGTCCCATCGTTATCCTAGCGCGATTTGAACGCGGGCGCGAACCAGCCCGGCCCACAGGTCGCAAAATGCGGTATAGTCACCGGCACCGGTATCCATTCATCGACCCTAAGCAAGCATGGACACGATCATCACCAGCACTCGCAACCCGCGCATCGTCGCCGCCCGCAAGCTGGATCAGCGCAAACACCGCCAGGAACAGGGCCGTTTTGCGGTCGAAGGACTGCAACTGCTGGGCATGGCACTTGACGGCGGCTGTCTGCCGCACGAGGTATTCTACTGTGAAGCCTTGTTTACCGGCGAGACAGCGCCAGCCCTGCTCCAGCAATTCCAGCGCACACCGGCAGAATTGATGGCAGTGTCTGCCGAAGTGCTGCGCGCACTGTCCGAGCGCGATACGCCGCAGGGCCTCTTCGCCACCTTTCATCTGCCGGATACCCCACTGGACGCCCTGCCCCTGTCTGTCGGCGGGCTGGTGATCGTACTCGACCGACTGCGCGATCCCGGCAATCTGGGCACCATCCTGCGCACCGCGGACGCCGCCGGTGCCAGCGCGGTCATTCTGCTCACCCCTGGCGTCGATTTATATGACCCCCGCACGGTGCGGGCCAGCATGGGGTCGCTGTTCAACCTGCCCGTGATTCAGACCGGCGACGCCCAAGCCCTGTTCCGCCGCTTTGCAGACGCGAATTGGCGTGTGGTCGGCGCGGATGCCGCGCGCGGTCAGTATTGGACCGAACTCGATTGGCGCGGCAGTATGGCTCTCGTCCTCGGCAATGAAGCGCAGGGCCTGTCCGACGATTTGCAGGCGGGCATCCACGAATGGGCCGCGCTGCCGATTCACGGAAAAGCCGACTCGCTCAATGTCGCTGTGGCGGGCGGCATCCTGACTTATGCCTGGGTTGCCGCCAATCACCCCGCTTAGGCCTCTTCCGCTGGAGTCGGCACCAGCACCGTCACGGCCTGAGGCATCACCTGAATCTCCAGCGGGGTCTGGCTGAACGGGTCGCCGTCGAGTGAATAATCCTGGATCGGGTCAGCTTCAAGGGTGATCGCTTTGCCCTGCCAGTGCTGCAAATTGGCAGATTCCTCGTCGCCAGACTGTACAATCTGCGCTGCCGCCACGACCGCACTCCCTACGTCTTTGAGGATAAACAGATCGAGCAGCCCATCGCCAGGGTCCACGTTCAGGTTGAGCCTCTGGCTGTAAGCCCCCAGCTCATTGAGGTTAGTCACGATGCAGGCGATGCCTTCCGTTTCGACCGATTCGCCGTCAATCATCATGCGAAAGGTGATGAGTTCTGGCTGGCCGAGCGCCTGAATCGCGGACACGACGTAGGCCAGCATCCCGAAACGATCCTTGAGTTCGCGGCTGGCCTGCTGGGTCATGCGTGTGGAAACCCCCATATCGGCGCGCAGGATGAAGCGCTCACCATTGGCTTCCCCCAGGTCGATTTTGCGCGGCACGCTGTCGAAAATTGCTTCGGCAGCCGCGGCCAGGCCGATGGGAATCCGCAGCCCCACCGCCAACGAATTGCCCGTGCCGCCGGGCAGGACCGCCAGCGGGACATCCGTGCCGATCAACCCGCGTGCGACCGTGCCGACAGTCCCATCTCCGCCATAGGCCGCCACCAGGTCTGCGCCGGCTTCGACCGCCTCCCGTGCCAGTCTTTCCCCATCATCGGCCCCATGCGTGATGCGGACATCCCAGTGCGCGTCATATTTCTGGAACACATCGTTGAGCGTATTGAGGATCGGCTCATTGTTCCCGGCGGCGGGGTTGATAATCACCTGAATATGCTTATAGTTTGCGACCATTTAGGTCCTGCCTCGTGTCATCCGATAGTTGAATGCTACAATCGAGGCGGGAAATGAGCAATCTGAGGCAAAGATGGCAGTTGTCTATACAGGCCGCTGGGTCGTGCGCGACTACGAGTGCGATGCCTACGGCCATCTCAACAATGCCAATTACGTGCGCTACATGCAGGAAGCCGCCTTCGCCGCATCAGCGGCGGTGGGTTATCCGAAAGCACGCTATGAAGCGCTCCAGCGCCTGTGGCTGGCCCGCGAAACCGAAATCGAGTATCTCCAGCCGCTGCATGACGGCGACGAAGTGGAGATCACCACCTGGGTAGCCGATTTCCGGCAGGTGCGTTCGCTGCGACGCTACGAATTCCGCCGTGCCGGGGAAGACGCGCTGGTGGCGCGCGCCAGCACCGACTGGGTGTATCTCGATCGGGACAGCGGGCAGGTCATCGCCGTGCCGCCCGAGGTGGTCCGCGCCTATGCCGGGGAGGACCCGGTCGAACGACTGGCGCGCGCAGCCTTCCCTGCACCCCCAGCGCCGCCCGCAGGAGCCTTTACGCTGCGCCAGCGGGTCGAATGGCGCGACATCGACGCCGCCCATCACCTGAATAATGCGGCCTACCTGAACCACATCGAAGACAGCGCCATCCATGCCGCCGCTGCGTATGGCTGGCCGCCCGCACGCTGTCGAGAGGCGGGTTTCGCCATGGTCGCCCACCGCCATCACATCGAGTACCAGCAGCCAGCGGTGATCGGCGACGAACTTGACATCACTACCTGGCTGTTTGAGGTCAAGCGCTTTCTCGCCATGCGCCATTATGCCATTACCCGCGTCCGCGATGGCGCGCCGATTGCCCAGGCGCAGACCCAGTGGGTGGCGATTCGCCTCGATACCGGCAAATCCGTGCGCGTCCCCCCGGAGATGCTCGACGACCTGGCCCCGAACATTGCCTGACCCCACTTCGATACCGTTGGAGCACGCACGTCAAAGTCCATTGAGCCTGTGGAGCAGCATATCATGGCCCTGCGGCGAGCAGGCACCACCGAAGCGGCCTTTATGCCGGGAGCGCAGCCAGGTTAGTCGCGTGGCTGCTGTACAGACTGGCGCTTCTGCACTTCCGCTTTTTTGGCGTCAAACTCCTCGGCGCTCAGGATACCCGCTTCACGAAGTGAGATCAGCTGTTGCAGCAGGATGGCAGGGTCTGGGGTAACCTCCTCAGAGACCTGAGCAGGTCGATTCGCTTCTTCGCGTGCAGCCAGCACTTTTCGGGATTCCTCATCCCATTCCGCTTCCAGCGCCCCTCGGACTAACAGCAGGCAGGCATTCACACATCCGCTGACCGTGGTGGTCAGGTCGCCCAACAAAATGCGTGCCAGTTTAGGGTGGCTTGCAGCAGGCATCACCACCACATCCGCCTCTTCGTCGTTCACGAACTTGCAGACCATCTGCGCGACATCTCGGCCTTCCAGGACATGCGCGCTGACTCTTATGCTTTGGTTGCTGATCCGGCTGCGCAGCCCCCTGACATACTGCTCGGCGCGGCGGCGAGCCTCGTCAAGATGGGCGGTCTGGCCCGCAATCACAGAGTCGCTGAGGAATTCCGATCCAGCCGGTCGATAGATGTGAACAAGCATCAACTCTCCCCCGCCACGTGCGATTTGTTCTGCGTGGGGAATAGCCTTTTCTGCCCATTTTGAGCCATCCAGAGGAACAACGATCTTCTGAAAAGGGACTTGTTCGATCATCGATGGATCTCCTGAATAAGTGTTCTTGCTGATCCTGGTTTTACTACAGTCGGCCCGGCAGCCTCCTGGCATCAGTGTCCCGGAGCTGCTCTTTGATCTGTTCTGGCATGAAATGACGCTGTAGGTTCGCCCTATTTTCCGCAATTCTGGCCCAAAAACCAAATTCAGGTTTGTTCAGGACTCCAAAAACCCATGTCCCGCACGCCCGGAACAGGGGTCAAACTCACAGGATCAGCGGATTCAGGCTGGCTTTTGCCGGACTGCTGCGGAGGCATCCTGAGGCACAGGCTGCACATGGCTGCTCCAGGGCGTCCCCAACCAGCGCAGCAGATAGCGATCCAGGCCGTAATACCCGGCCACCTTCCAGGCCAGGATCAGCAGGATCGCGGCAATTCCGAGCAGGCCATTGGTGCTGGCCGACCCCGCCATAATGTAGTTCCAGTTCATGAAGGCACCGAAGACGGCAGCGATGCCGACGAACGCGCCGAGAATTAACGCGACTCCGACGATCATCTCCCCGGCAACGATGAGCTTGGCAAACCAGGTGTACGCACCCGCATCCAGCAGCCGCAGGATAAAATCACGATACCAGCCGAATGCGATCGCCGGTCTGCCGCTGTCGGGAACCTGAACGGCTGCCGTCCAGAAACCTTTCAGCGCGTCGCCAGTCTGGGTCTAGGCCGGGTTGCTGAGCTTATCGAGGCTGGCTTGCAGCCACGACCACCCGACAAGCACGCGCACAATCAGCCACAACCAGGCAATCCGCGTATCACCAAACAGAAAGCGCGCGATCGGCGGATCCTCGATGACGGTTCCTTTGTTTGTGACGATCTGCGGGTTCATTGCCACCGCTCCTCAATTCAGTTTGCATCTATGATTGAGGATAGTCTCCGTCTCTGTCAGGAATATGGCGGCGGCGTCCCAATTCCGTCACCGACTGTCATCATATCGTGACCGGGCTACAGGCGCACCCAGGTGACCTCGTCGTGTGTAAGGGTGATCATACCGTCCGCATCAATGAACCGATCGCTGTCTTCCGGGAAACGGATGACATCCAGCGGGGCATGACGCGGCACTCCCGCCAGTGCTTTCTGGATGAGCGCCAGATGCGGCTCCAGGCGCGCATCCCACTTGGCGATGGCGAAATGCGTCTGTGGGTAGCGCCGCACCAGCGCTTCGATCTTGTGCCGGTTCACCTGGCCCGCCTCGCCCCAGAACACTGGCACCCCCGCACGCAGGGCCACGCCCGGTTCAAACGCCACCACGTCTGGTTTGTACTTGTCCGCCAGCCGGATTTCCACGGAAATGTTGGGATAGGTGGGCAGATACAGCGCCCACAGCAGCGCCTTCATCAGCGGGTGGGTGAAACGTTCATGCGCCCCACGGACGATGACGATATGCTGGCCGTGCGCACGCAGCATCCACTTATGGCGGGTCAGAATTGGGGAGGTCATCGGTTAACTCGGAAAGGCGTCAGACTGGTGCATGGGCGCACAATGTTCATGGAATTCCCATCCGCTTCTCATTATCCTGCGGCATCATCAGAAGGTACAGATGAAAAGGGTGGGGACTGCTATGCGCGTTCTGATTACAGGCGGCACAGGCTTGATTGGTGCTCGTTTGTGTCAGCTGCTTCTCAGGGACCATCACGAAATCATCCTTCTCAGCCGCGACCCCCAGGCGCACACGGCGCACTTCCCCGCATCGGTGAATATTCGCCGCTGGGACGGGCGCACGGCGGCGGGCTGGGCGGATTTACTCAACCCCGATACGGCCCTCGTCAACCTCGCCGGAGCCTACCCGATCAGCTGGCTGTGGAATCCATCCCAGCAGCAGGATGTGCTGG
>JAIOHO010000254.1 GCA_019912905.1 Anaerolineae bacterium | reverse complement strand
ATCCTCTACCCGGCGGCCTATGACGGCGCGATTGCAGTGGGTTCGGTCGATCCTGATTTGCAGCGCAGCAGTTTCAGCACCTATGGCCCCCAGATCGCGCTGCTGGCTCCGGGCCGCGATATTCTGACCACCGGCAGTGATGGGGCTTACGTCACCCTGAGCGGGACTTCGCTGGCTGCGCCACATGTGACCGGCGTGGCCGCCCTGGAACTCGCCCTGGGCCGGTCGCTGACGGTGAACGGCGGCGTGGTGTCGGTAGGGGGGTCAGCGGCACAACCGGCGACCCCTGTCCCGGTAGTCATCCCGCCGCAATATCAGGACCTGTACGACAAGGCGGCTAACGGCGAGGATCTCAAGCTGATCGTCCAACTGAACGTGCCTTACCAGTCGGCATCCCAACTGACGACAGCCCAGGCCGCCGCGCAGCAGGCCAGCATCCAGCAGGTGCGCAGCGCGCTGATCAATGATCTGGCCGCTTATTCGGCAGTGATCCACGAAGGCTCAAAGACGTGGCATCTTCCCTATCTGGCCCTGCGTGCCGGGGCTTCGGCAGTCGCTTATCTGGCGAACTCGCCGGAGATTACCGGGATGGCCGAGGACCGGCCCATGGTCAAACAGTTGGGCCGCAGCATCCCTTTTATCGACGCCGACAACGTCTATGCCCTGGGCTATGACGGCAGCGGCCAGGTAGTTGCCATCCTCGATGATGGCATTGACGCCGGTCACGAGTTCTTCGGCGGGCGTGTGGTCGAAGAAGCCTGCGTTTCGAACAGCTATGAGGACCCGAATGACCGGTCTCTGTGCCCCAATAACGATTGGCTTCAGCTTGGCCCCGGCGCAGCAGATATCTCTCGGTGCCAGCTTTATGGTGACGACTGCGATCATGGCACCCACGTGGCCGGGATCGCGGCGGGGAATGGGGGACCCGTAGACGTGCCCAACGGGGTTGCCAAAGGCGCATCCATCATCGCGGTCCAGATCTTCACAGTGACCTATAGCTGTAGCTCGGCTCCATGTTACGTCGCCTACACTGCCGATCAGCTCACTGCCATGGACTATATCCTCTACCTGACAGATTCCTACAATATCGCCGCCGTCAATCTGAGCCTGGGGACGACAGCGACCTATCCGCCAAGCGTGTGCATCAACGATTTTCTGGGCGGCCTGCAATATACCATGATCGACGACCTCAGCGCGGCGGGGGTGGCGACGGTGATTGCGGCAGGTAACAACGGCCTGGCCCCCAATTACAACCAGGGCAATCCGAATGCGCTGTCGTTCCCGGCCTGCCTGCCGAATTCGGTCAGCGTGGGGAGTGTCGGTAGTTACGGCTCTATGGGGGCGATTAGCAACAGCGTATCCCTGTTCTCGAATGACAGCGCCGAACTCGACCTGCTGGCACCGGGCGGCTACATCCAATCTGCCGGGTTGAACGACACCTACCGCTGGGATGGCGGCACGTCGATGGCTGCGCCGCATGTGACTGGCGCATTTGCCGTGCTGAAACAGGCCAACCCGGACGCCACCGTCGATGAACTGCTGAACGCCTTAAAAAGCACGGGCGTCCTCGTCACGGATTTCCGCAGCAGCCCAGCGCGGATCAAACCGCGCATCGACCTCGATAATGCGCTGGCCGTCATCGTCCCGCCGGTATTAGTCGTCAACAAGACGGCGGATACCAACGATGGCATCTGTGATGCAGATTGCAGCCTGCGCGAAGCCCTGACGGTTGCCAACGGCACGACCGGGATCAAAGAGACCATCAAGTTCAATATTGGCGGCGGCGGCTTGCAGACGATGGTCCTGAATGGAGCCGCCTATGGCCCGCTGCCCGCCATTACGGACTCGGTCATCATCGACGGGACGACTCAGCCGGGTTACAGTGGGTCGCCGCTGATCGAGATCGACGGCAGTAATGTGGCCGACTCCACGCCTGAGCTGAACCTCGGTCTGAACATTCCAGTGGGGAACAGCACGGTGCGCGGGCTGGTCATCAACCGCTTTTTGTACGGCGGGATCGGCCTGACCTTCAGCGGGAACAATATTCTCGAAGCGAATTACGTCGGCACGGAGCCGGATGGCACCACCGCCGCGCCCAACCTTTACGGCGTGATTATCTGTTCATCGGATGATAACCACGTGGGCGGCCCGCTGGCGTCGCAGCGCAACCTGATTTCCGGCAACCTGGACGATGGCATCAACCTGTGCCAACTGCCCGGTGGATTATTCCCGGTGGCGGACAACAACGTGATTCAGGGGAATTACATCGGTGTCGATGTCACCGGCAGCGCACGCCTCGCCAACGGCGATGACGGCATCAAAATCGAGGACGCCATCACCACACTCATCGGCGGATTGGCGACCGGCGCGGGCAATGTGATTTCCGGCAACACCAACGGCGGTGTGACGATCATCGGTCCGGTGTCGAATGGGAACTGGATTCAGGGCAACATCATCGGCCCGAATGCAGCCGGTACGCAGATGCTGACCGGCAACGTCAGTAATGCGGATGGCATCTATCTGAGCGATTCGTCGGATAATCTCATTGGTGGCAGTTCCGACGGTGCGGGGAACCTGATTTCGGGTAACCTGCGGGCGATCCGGCTGGTGGGGACCTCGGCGAATAACGATATTCGCGGCAATCGGATCGGGACGAATGCGGCGGGGACGGCGGCGCTCCCCAATCAGAATCAGATTGGGATTATCCTGGGCGAGAGCGGCGACGTGGGGGTAGTGGACAACCTCGTCGGCGGCACGACGCCCGGCGCAGGCAATGTCATTGCTGGCAATCAGGGTGTCGGCATCTCTGTCGTCGGCAGTTCCAACGTCATTCAGGGCAACTTTGTCGGCACGGATGCGTCGGCTTCGCTCGATCTTGGCAATGCCGGTTCCGGTATCCTGCTGCAAAGCGATGATAACCTGATCGGCGGTACGGCATCCGGCGCGGGCAATGTCATCGCTCATAATGCCGGTTACGGCATCGGGATAGGGGGAGCCGCGCCCGCTGATCTGATCGCCAACACGATTCTCAGCAACCGCATTTTCGACCACGATGCTCTGGGCCTCGATCTCAACCTGGATGGGGTTACTGCGAACGACTCGGGGGATGGTGACACCGGTCCCAACAACCTCCAGAACTTCCCGGTGCTGACCGAAGTCACAGCCAGCCTGAATCAGGCGGCCATCAGCGGCACGCTGAACAGCGCCCCTAATTCGACCTTCCGCGTCGAACTGTTTCTGAACGACGCGTGCGACTCCTCCGGCTACGGCGAAGGACAGACTTTCCTGGGCGGCTTCGATGACGTGACGACCGACGGCAGCGGCAGCGCGGCGTTCAGCTTCGAGCTGTTTGGCGCGTTTTCCGCCGGGTCGCAGGTGACGGCCACCGCGACCAGCGTCGATGACGACACGTCGGAATTTTCCGCCTGCGAGCCGGTGGTGCTGGACCCGAACATCCTGGTCGTCAACACCACCAGCGGCGTGAATGATGGGGTTTGTGATGCGCAGTGCAGCCTGGCGGACGCGATTGCGGTGTCCAACGGGATGCCCGGCGCACAAACGGTGATTTTTGAGATTCCCGGCAGCGCGCCTTATACCATCCAACCGACCGCCGTGCTGCCGACCTTTGGCGACCTGACGATCGATGGCACGACTCAACCCGGGTACGCCGGTTCGCCGATCATCGTATTGGATGGTTCGTTCTTTACGTCAGGGTTCGTCCATGGCTTGACGGTGAACTCCAACAGCACCATTCGCGGGATGGTGATCCACAGCTTCCGGGGATATGGCATCAAACTGCTTGGCAACGACAACATCGTGCAAGGGAATTACCTGGGCATCGATGTCACCGGCACATTGGAGCAAGGCAATTACGAGGGTGGGGTCGATGCGTCGGGACACAATAATCTGATTGGCGGAACCACTGCGG
>JAIOHO010000021.1 GCA_019912905.1 Anaerolineae bacterium | reverse complement strand
ATCTCAGACGGTCAACCTGGAACCGGCGCTGGCGCTCATCCGCGAGGCAGACGCCGACATCGTGGCCCTTCAGGAATTGAGCGCGGCGATGGGCGACCACATCCGGTTGGCACTGGCCGACGAATATCCCTACCAGGCGCTGCACACCAACCCGCTCGACTCGGTTTCAGGTCAGGGGGTGCTCAGCCGCTATCCCATCACCAGTGATGATTACTGGCGGCTCTACCGCGTCACGCAGCGCGTCACCCTGGACATCCAGGGTCAGACGGTGGTGTTCTATAATGCGCACCCGCCCCAACCAATCCGTCGCGATGGGTTTTTCAGACGAGCCGAGCATATCACCGATTTACTGGCCCATGCGACCCAGGAAACCGATCCGGTTATCCTGGCTGGGGACTTCAACATGAGCGATCAATCCGCCGACTACTGGCGCATCGCCGCGCAGTATCAGGATAGCTACCGGGCGTCTGGCTGGGGCCTGGGGCTGACCTTCCCAGCGGGCATCCCTTATTTTGGGGACGGGCGCTATGGATCGTCGCTGTTTCGTCTGGTCCCGCCGCTGGTGCGCCTCGATTACGTCTTTCACGACGCGGCCTTCGACAGCCTGGAGGCGCGCGTGTGGCCCACGTCGGGCGGGTCGGATCATCTGCCGGTCTTCGTGACCCTGGCGATGTAGTAGTGACGTTATCCGTCAACCGATAAGGGCAAGGTTCGTCTTACTTGGGCGATGCAAGCATCGCCCCTACCACAAGGGGCTATGGAATAGTCCTAAGCGAAATGAACCTACTCCGTAGACTGAGCATCCTCCGGCAGTGCGGGCGGGGCGACCAGGTAGCTCAGTCCCAGGCCGGTGATGCCCGCCATAACCGTGACGCCCAGCCACAGGTGAATCGTCCAGCCGATGCGTGCGGTGGTCAGCAGGATGGCGAAATAGGCCAGGAAGTAGACGAACGGCACGGCGAATGCGACCAGCCGGAGTGCGCCGGGACGCGCCAGTGAGGGGCGCAGCCGCAGGATCGCCACATCACCCACCAGCCCGGCCAGCGGTGCCGCCAGCAGCACCAGCCAGTATTCGCCGATGTAGCCCAGGCGCAGATAAAACATGAGCAGGGCGTTGACAGTCAGTACAAACGTCACCGCCCCAAACGGCAGCCGCCAGCGGCGCAGCAGAAGGAGCAGCGTGGCGCTCATCAGCACCGCCGGGATGAGCACCGACGCCGCCTGAGTCACATCCCAGAAGTAACGATTTCCGCCCGGCGACCGTGTGGCGAACACATCCGGCTGGCTCATGACGTGGGCGAATTCGGTGAACATCGTCAGCAGCGACAGGGTGATCGTGGCCGAGACGATAGCCGGGAAAAGATCGCGCCAGCCTGCCGCCTGCGCTCGTCCCCAGGTGGCCCGCAGCGGCCCGATCAAGAACAGTACCGCGCCGGTTGCCAGCCACAAATGCGCCGGACTCAGCAGCGCTTCCAGGTTGACTTCAAATCCAAACAGGCTGTGCCACACAAAATCGAAGCCGCCGCCGCCGCCGAACAGGACCACGCCGATCAGCGAGGGCAGGTAACCTTTCGGCAGCGCCCGCAGCCAGGCATAGCCCTGCCCGACGTGGCGATACTGGGCGATGCCGAGAAAAATGCCGTTTGCCAGCACACCGGAATACAGCAGGAAATGCCAGGGGGTGAAAAAGGTGTCATCCACCCGTCCGTGATTATGGGCGTTGACGTCGATAAACACGCCCAGGATAACCCAGGCCGCCAGTGCCGTTGCCAGCAGGTCGAAGCGCTGCCCCGCCAGCGGCCAGCCCGGTTTGCGCCGGGTCCGCGCGGGGGTGAGGTTGGATTGCGTATCTGTGGCTGCCATTGGATGCTTCCTCCCGAAATCGGTATCCCCGACCGCCTGCTGATTTGGCCCGCCAGGGACTGCCTCCAGTTTAGCGCATTCTAGGTGTGGTGCCCGGCGCGGGTGGCAGAATCCAAACACCCCCGGGGGGCGGAGGTGTTCGGATTCGGGGAACTCGTTGTGTCTGATGATAGG
>JAIOHO010000253.1 GCA_019912905.1 Anaerolineae bacterium | reverse complement strand
CTGACCGACGGGCAGGGGCGCACGGTCGATTTCACCAACTCGATCATCATCATGACCAGCAACGTCGGCAGCAGCATGATCAAGCAGATGGGGCCGGGGGCCGACCAGCATGCCATGCGCCAGGCGGTGATGCTCGAACTCGACAGCATGTTCCGGCCTGAGTTCCTGAACCGGGTGGACGAGATTATCCTGTTCCACAACCTGACGCAGGCGGACATCGCCCGCATTGTCGATATTCAGTTGGGGCGGCTGCGTCGGCTGCTGACCGGGCGCGGCCTGACCCTGGAACTGACGCAGCGGGCGCGGTTGTTCCTGGCCGAAAAGGGCTTCGACCCGGTGTATGGGGCGCGCCCCCTCAAGCGGGCCATCCAGCACAACCTGCAAGATCCGCTGGCGCTGGAGATTCTGGAGGGCCACATCCGCGATGGCGACCACATCCTGGTCGATTATGTGCCGGATGACGAGGCGCTCACTTTCACCACCATCGAGCCGGTCGGGGACGAAGTGGCGTAAAAGGAAGCGGGTTAGCACTTTAGCAATCAGCAAACGAATGGGCGCGCAGCCGGACGGTGGAACCATCCGGCTGGGTTATTTTCAAGCCCCATCAAATGGGGCTGAGAATATTCTGCGGTAGTCCAAAATCGCTGGCAAGATTACGCAGAAATAACATCTCTTCAGCCCGCTTCGAGCGGGCTTACCATCTTTTAACGTAGCCGGATGGCTTCCAGCTTCCGGCGTCAATCATCAACCCGTTCCAGATGGCGATTCAAAGCTTGCCGGGCATGATGTTCTTTCTGGCGCTCGACATAGTCGATAACCGCTGCTAGGGCCTTCTCGCCAAAGGACAGCACGCCATAGCCTTCCTGCCAGTGAAAGCGCCTTTCGCGTTCAAAGTTCGTATTAACCGCCCGCGAGGACGCACCTTTGAGACTGCCGACACAGGTTGCTACCGCGACAGCCGGCGCGATGGTGATTGCCACATGGACGTGATCATCCACACCATTTACCGCCAGAACCGCACACTTCAACTCCTGCGCCTTCTGCTTAATTGCCTCGAAGATCACCGGCTCGTATGGTGGGAGGATAGCCGGTTCACGGTATTTGGTCGTCCAGACCAGATGATAGTAACATTTCCAGTAGGGCATACGACTGCTTTCAGCAGGCGCTGAAAACACCTGCCTGGATTATTGGAAGCCCCATCGATGGGGCTGTCACAAAGATTTTGACTCATTCTAACACTGTCACTGCAATTCTATACGCCACAAATTTCTTTTTGCAGCCCGCTTCGAGCGGGCTTACCGCCTAATCATCGTAGCCGAATGGCTTCCAGGCAGCACAGGATTGTCCAGTCGTGCTTTGGCCGTAGGGCAGACGTCCATCACCGAAACAGGGTTTCATCTATGCTCATGAGGTTTACATTTCAAGGAGAATGACCATGTGGAGATTCTGGATTCCCGCCGCGCTGCTGATGACCGCGCTGGTGGTTCCGGCGGTGTGCGCGCAAGAAACGAGCGCGCCGCTGATCATCCGGGCGTATGAGGGGGCGTTGCTGGTCTATGACGGCACGAGCCTGGAACGCATGGATTTCTGCGTGCCGGACGAGGGGGAGACTTACAGCGGATTCCCGCTCATGTTTGCGCCGGATGCGACCCGGTTTGCGTATCTGGCGCTGACCGGTTCGGGCAACCTGTCCCGCATCTACGTCTGCGACCTCAGTGAGCGGGCACTGGTTCCGGTCGAGGGACAGGACGACGCGAGAATTCGCTCGATTCCGGCCTGGTCGCCAGATGGCACGCGTATCGCCTGGAATCAGGTGGAGGAGTCCGGGGCAAATCTGCAAACAGTCGTCTATGATTTTGCGTCCGGCAGCAGCCAGGTCGTCTACGACCGGGCCGAAGGGTCGCGCGCGTTCGTCGTTCCGAGTGTCGAATGGGGTCAATCCGGCCTGGCCGTCTACGACGAACTGATACCCGCTGGCGATGCACCGTATTCGGTCACAATCGTCAACCCGGACAGTGCCGAAGCGCGCACCATCACGCTGGACGCGAATGCCCAGGAGCGCCGCTGGGCCACGCAGGGCGATATGGAATACTTCGTGCTCAACACCGAGGGCAGCCAGATCACGGTGCTCGATCCGATCACCGGGTCGGTCGAGACGGTGGCGGGCCGGTTGGAACAGTACAGCCTGACCGCAGCGGACACCTCATTGGGGTTATCCTCCATTGACGGGGAATGGGCGGTGTTCGGGCCGGACTTCAACGGCGGGCTGGGCATCGGCGGCCATGAGTATGGCGCCACGATTGCGCCCGACGGCCAGCGCATCGCCTTCGTCACCTTCGAGGATTTTCCGTTCGGCGGCAAAGCCTACGTGATGGACTCGTTCGACAGTTATCCCTACACGGCGGCAGCGATTCCCGGCATGGACTCGGCGCGCTATGGCGAACCGGGTGCGATCTACGTCTTCTGGGGGCCGGTCGGCACGCGCATCGTCGAATAAACGCCCTGGCCGCAGATTCGAGGGGGGGGTTGGGACCGTCGATGCGGTGTCCTGATCCCTCCGCGATCCCATCCTATTGACACGTCCAGTCGATTTCTGCTACCTTGATGAAGGAAGTAACCGCGCGATAGGATGAGTCTGATGTCGAATGCCGTGCTGGATGATCTGGAAGATGCCGTTCTGCCGCTGGATGATGCCCGCGCCATCGCCCGCTTCTTTCAGGTGCTGGCGGACCCCACACGTGTCCGCATGGTCAAGGCACTGGCGGATACCGAATGGTGCGTCTCCGACCTGACCCAGGCGCTCGGCATGGATCAACCGGCGGTGTCGCATCAACTTAAGTATCTGCGCGAAATGGGACTGGTGGACTGGCGCAAGCGAGGCCGCCACGTCTATTACAGCCTGGCCGACAGCCACCTGCACGACATCCTCCTCAGCAGCATCGACCACCTGGAATGCGAAACTGCCGCGGTGTGAATCCCCGGACTGACTCGCTTTGTATTTAACTGAAGCTTACGCCAGGGCGAATTCGTCGTCGGTGCAGATGCGCAGCACCCCGGCCAGTTCGTGGCCCAGGACGACCGTGCTGCTGCCAACCTCCAACTGGATGGGGCCGTTAAAGGGGGCGCGGTCCTTCAGGTGGAAGGGGGTGCCCGGTTTCAGGCCAAGCTGGGCGAAATAGCGCAGTTTATCGGTATCGTGGGTGTTGACGCGGCTGATGACATATTCCTGACCGGGTTCGGCTTCGTTGAGCGCGTGATCTTTCAGGCGGGGCATGCGCCCATCTTTGCTGGGAATCGGTTCGCCGTGCGGACAGCGGCGCGGGTGCCCGGCCATCTTGTCCATGCGGTCCACCACCATCTCGCTGATGGCACTGCCCAGGTCATCGGCGGCATCGTGGACCTCGTCCCAGCCAAAGCGCATGACATGCACCAGAAAACATTCCACCAGCCGGTGACGGCGGATATTTTCGAGCGCTTCGCGTTCGCCCTCCGAGGTCAGGGCGATGCCCTTGTAGGGTTCGTGTTCCAGATACCCGCCCTGCTTCAGGCGCTGCACCATGCGCGTCACCGCCGGAGCCGAAACGTTCAGGACATCGGCCAGCGCCGACGTCGAAACATAGGGGTCCCCATCTTGGTAGTAGGCGAGTCGATATGCCTCGGCCAGATATTCCTGCATCGCGTTGCTGAGAGTCATGGTCGGTCAGCCTGCCTGAAGTGCCCAAAAAATATTTATCACGGATATTGTAAATAATAGCTGAATAAATAGAAAGTTTTCAAGGTTTAAATTCTGTTTTTCACAGGATGCTACTTTTATTCTCATTATACCCGTTTTTTGGCGTCTATCGAGGAGTCGGGCGCGGCGGGGCGTGGAATTGCATAACCCTCGTTAAGATTGAAGAGTCGCGTCGAGAAACGCAACGATTTCGTCCCAGGCATTATTGGCTGGCCTGCCGATGACGGCGACATCCGGCAGCCGTAGAAAATCGTCTCCTAATTCCGGGATGATGGTCAGTGTGTAATCCGCATCGGCGGCTTTCAGGGCGGCCTCGAACTGCGCGATGTGTTCTGGCAGGATAAACGGATCGTGCCCGCCGAAGACCGCCAGCAGCGGCCCTCCCAGGCGGCCTAAGGCATCCGCATCGGTCATTCCCTCGCCATAGGCGTCTGCGATGACTTTGATTCGGTCATTTTGCACCGCGTAACGCAGGGCCACGCTGCCGCCGAGTCCGATGCCCACCAGCCCGATGCGCTCGATGTCCACCTCGGGAACGCGGATCAGGTTGGTATAGGCGCTGTTCAGGTCCGCCAGCATGCGGTCGCGCGGTTCTGTCTCGCTGAGGAACAACTCTCGCGGCAGGGTGGCAGAACCCTTGCCCCGGTACAGGTCCGGCACGATGACGGCGTACCCATCCTCGGCCAGCCACTGAGCCAACCGGATCACTTCGGCGTTCAGGCCCCGGCGGTCGGGAGCCAGGATGACTCCCGGAAATGGCCCCGGTCCGGTCGGCTGCTGGAAAAAGGCCAGCAGTTCCACGCCGTCGTCGTTGCGATAGGTCACATTGCTGAAGTCGGCTGCTTTGGGGCCAAGCACCGCGTCCGCGCCGAAAATGCCGATTACGGCGCTGAGGGCAATCAGCAGGACGATGACGAGCGTGACAAAAACGGTCCGTATAAACTGGAATATTGCGTCGATCATAAGCTAATCTAACCGCGTGGCGGAGACTGCGCCCGGATGCGTGCCGTTCAGCAGATGATCGACAGCACGTTCGGCGGTGCCCACCCCCATTGCCAGCCCGTGTCCGGTGAAGCCGACCGCAAAGCCGACTCGCGGCTTGCCCGGCAGGGTTCCCACCAGCGGCAGTTTGTCCACGCTGAAGCCCATGATTCCGGCCCAGCGCTGTTCGACCGGAGCCTCGACCTCGGGGAAACGGTCGCGCAGGTAGGCCTCCAGCGTCCGCTGCACGGGGTCGGTCACGCGGTCGTCGCTGGTATCGCCCTCCAGCCACTTGTTCTGCTTGCGCCCGCCGCCGATCAACAGCCGCCCATCGAATGTGTCGCGGTAATACATGTAGCCATAATCGCTGTAGCCGCAGGTGTTGAGGATGGGGCCATCGGCAAGCGGGGCCGTGACCAGACACTGGGCGCGGGTGGGGATGACTTTGCCGACGAAATAGGGGTCGATGAAGGGGGAATAGGCATTGGTGCACAGCAGGACGTGGCGCGCTTTGAAGATGAACTGCCGTGTCCAGACCGTTACGATGTCGGCGCTGTCCTGTCCGATGCGGTAGACCTCATTGTTGGCGATAAGCGCCGCGCCGCTCTGTTGAAAGATGGCCTGGACCAGTTGGTAAGGCTGGACGGCGGCGTCCTGAGGCTGCTCGATGGCGGCGTAATAACCGCGTTCCAGCGGGTCCCGGCTGTGATAATTCACCTCGAAGCCGTCGGCTTCCAGCGCGCGGGCGGCCTGCTCCAGTTCACGGGCTTCGGCAGGGGTTTCGGCCAACAGCGTCGAGCCGCAGCGATCCACCTGCACCGCACCGGCCTCAATAAACTGCCACAGGTAATCGTGGGTCGTGCGCGACAGTGCCCACAATTCGCGCACCGTGTCGAGGCCATACGCCTCGACCGCGGTGTGGTAATAGGTGTCCAACCCGGTGATCATGAACCCGGCATTGCGGCTGCTGGCTCCCAGCGCCAGGTCACGCGCGTCGGTGATGGTCACCTGCCGCCCGGCCTGCGCCGCAAAGTAGGCGGCTGAACAGCCGATCAGACCAGCCCCGATCACCAGACAATCGACTTCCTGAAGCGGCTGGGTGCCATTGGCCTGCCAGATAGATACGGTCATGGTGCACTTGAGTTCCACAGTTTGCGAGACAGCCACCGGGGAAAGCCTCGAACCTTCCCCGGCGGACCCAAGTTATACCATTTCTGGCAGCGCTTGTGCTAGACCGTCACGTACTTCTTCTTCTTTTCTTCCGGCTCGGCCTCGACCACGTAGGTCCCGGCGATCTTGTCATGCCAGCCCTGGCCGCGGCTGTCGAAGGCGGCCCACAGGAAGCCCAGGGCGAAGAACATGCCGCTGATCCAATAGCCGACCATGCGCACGATGACATCGCCGGCGGTCATGGGTTCACCGCTGGTCTTGATGACCCGGATGTGCATGATCGCCTTGCCGGGAGTCTGACCATCGCGCTGCGTCCAGAAATACCAGTAGTATATAAATCCGACAAGCGTGGACAGGGCGAAACTTTCGGCGTGGCGGGTGGTGCCGACGACAAGGCCGCCCACCAGACTGATGACGAATCCGTCGATGAGGTAAGCCACAAAGCGGCTGCCGAAGCTGGCCGTGACATAAGCCGAGACGTCGCTGTTTTTGCGTTTTTCCTGTGTGTCGTACATGGTTGATCCTGTGCATCCTATTGTTCTAGTGTCTATTACGTGGATGCACCCAAAAAGTTGTGCTAACCCGACCGGCGCTGCATGCCAAAGATGCCGCGTTCGCCCCCCATGCGCGCGATGGCCCGCACCCAACTGTCGCCTTCGGTTTCGGTCAGTTCGTCGATATGCTCGTAATTCTGCTTGCTGGCGAAACTTTCGACTTCCGCTTGCAGCGCGGTCCAGATGCGGGTCTGGGTGGTGAGCAGCGTTTCGATCCGTGCCGGATCCGTGACGCGGCGCAGGACGCTGCGAAAATGGGGCAGACACAGGCCGTCGGAAGCGGCGAAGGCCTGCCGGAAACGTTCATCCAGCAGGTACTGATCGAAAATCTGGACGTAATCCGCTTCCCGCTCATCCAGCCGCTCACAGACCATGCAGCGCGCCGTCGGTTCCAGCCGGTCGGCCAGCGGTGCAGCGCTGCCGGGACGATCGCCGCTCAGCAGTTGGTTGAGTTTGGAACGTTTCTGCGGCGCGGCCTGGCTGGGAGTCGATTCGATAACCGACAGCACTTCGTCCAGTGTGGCCGCGTACAGCTTGGCGATGCCCAGGACGTTGCCGAATTTGTTCTGCTTGAGCAGCCAGCCGTGTTCGCTGCACACCCCGCGCGCTTCACTGAAGGCCGCCCGCATCTCGTCCGTATCCATGAAGCCGTACACCAGCCCGTCGATGAAGCGGTCTACGTCGCGCCGCAGCAGGTTACAGAGGACACAGCCTGAGCGCGGAAAGGCTTCGACCACTTCAAAGTAATCCATCGGGGTGCGTTCACGTTTCAAGATCTGGCTCCTGACATGATGGGCAAGCATCCAACCTGACAGGCTGAGTATACCACTGAGGTCTGAGTCCCTGGCTGCGATTCTTGCTGCGAAGGCGGCGACTCTCTTCTACAATAGATGAGGAACAGACTAACTCGAACCGGCTGTTCTCGAACCCAGGCGAGGAGTGACGATGGCACTTTATCCTTTACCCCTGAATCCGGCCCTGCACGTCAAAGTGTGGGGCGGGCGCAAGCTTGAAACGGTCATGGGCAAAACTCTCCGCAGCGCAGAACCCTACGGCGAATCGTGGGAAATGCATGATACGGCGACCGTCGCCGAGGGGCCGCTGGCCGGGCGCACTCTGGCCGATTTGCTGAGTGAATATGGGCATGATCTGGTCGGGCCGGGGAATGACCCGGCGGATGGATTCCCCCTCCTGGCGAAGATGCTGGACGCCAACGAATGGCTGTCGGTGCAACTGCACCCGGATGACGCCCAGGCACGCACCCTGGAAGGCCAGCCGCGCGGCAAGACCGAGGCGTGGTATGTGATCGAGGCCGAACCGGGAGCCAGGCTGGTGATCGGCCTGGAGCCGGGTACGACGGCGGAGCAGATGGCCGAAGCGATTAAGTCCGGTACGCTCGAAGACCTGCTGGTGTACGCCGACGTAACGCGCGGGGATGTGCTGTTCGTCCGCGCCGGGACGATTCACGCGCTCGGGCCTGGGTTGCTCATTTACGAAATCCAGCAGTCGTCGGATACGACCTACCGTCTGTACGATTGGGGCCGCGTGGGGCTGGACGGCCAGCCGCGTGCCCTGCACATCGACAAGGGCCGCCAGGTCGCCAACCTGGACGCGCTGCCGCAGGTGGTTGCGACTGGCGCTCAGACCGGGCAGGTGGTCGAAGTGGTGCGCGCGCCGTACTTCACGACGCTGCTCTACCAGTTGAACGCGGCCAACGGCACGCGGGTCGGTCTCGACACCAGCGGCCAGCGCTTCCACATCCTGACGTGTATCGCGGGTCAGGCGCGGGTGACGGCGGGCGCGTCGTCCATGGCCCTGGCGACAGGCCGCACCGTGCTGATCCCGGCCTGTCTGGGGGTGTATCAGCTCGAAGGGCAGGCACAGGTGTTATGGTCGGCCCAATCGTGAGGGTGATCCTGAGGAAAACCAAGTGGACACGACAGGTCGTGCCCCTACAAAAGATGTGTGAAATGGATGGGTCGGCCCCGGCGGGTGCCCGTCGCTGAAAGGCACTCAGGTGTTGGGGTCGGTCGGCTCGTCGGTGGCTTCTTCCGTGGCTTCCGGCTCAGCCAGCAGGCGGCAGCTGCGCATCTGATCCTCGTAATCGGCGATCAGGTTCTCATCTTCGCTCTGCTGCGCGATCGGGTAGCCGGTCTGGAAGAAGGGCGTGGCCGCCGGGCAGCTTCCCAGCAGCACCTGCGCGCGCCCGGCCCACCAGTAATGCAGCGCGCTCCGCGAGCCGAGGTCGATGACCTTCTGGAAGGACTCGGCAGCGGCGGCGTACTGTTCGGTGCGTACCTGGGCGCGGCCCAGCATGTACTGGCAGTTGATGCTGGTCGGGTTGCTATCGACACAGCGCGCCAGGTAGTCGGCAGCCTGGTTGGGATCGCCGACTGCGTTGAGATACAGCGAACCGAGCCAGTAGAGCGCGTTGGTGTTCTGCGGGTTGAGGTCGATGACCTCGGTCAGCAAAGAGATGGCCGAATCCGTATCGCTTTCGCGGCTGTGCAGCAGGGCCAGGTCGATGGTCAGATAGGGAAGATTGGGGGCCAGATCGTAGGCGGCCTGCAAATCTTTCCTGGCCGTATCGAAATCGAACTGCGTATTCTGAATGATGAGCGCCCGGTTGCGCAGTGCCTCATAGCTGCTCGGGTTCGATTCGAGCGCGCGGTTGACGGTGCTCAGGGCGCGGTCATAC
>JAIOHO010000252.1 GCA_019912905.1 Anaerolineae bacterium | reverse complement strand
TCAGCAGGATGGCGTCGGTGTTCGCCATTGGCGTCAGCTTGTCGATGGCCCGCTCGATCTTCTGGGAAGCCAGCGGCATGTCGAAGATCATCTGCGAGGTATCGCCCCAGTGGATGCCATAGCCCAGGTTGGTGACGTTGTGATAGCCCCAGGGCATGAGGATGGTCGTCACCGCGGAACCATCTGGTGCCTGCCAGATGAATTCGGTCCCCAGCCGGTCGCCTTCCGCGCCCATGCCGCGCCAGAAAAAGGCGTTGTCGATGTCGAAGCCGCGTAAAATCTGCGGGAGTTGGGCAATATGGCCGAAGCCGTCGGGCACGTAGCCGATGCGCGTGACGCCGCCGAATGCTTCACCCATGCGGTGTCCCAGCCGGAGGTTGCGGATCAGCGATTCCGGGCTGACCAGGAATTCGTCCGCCAGCACGAACCAGGGGCCGACCTGGATGCGACCCGACCGGCACAAAGCCTGGAGCGCCGCCGCTTTTGCCGGGCGCACCTCCAGGTAATCTTCGAGGACGCTCATCTGACCATCGAGCATAAAACAGCGGAAATCCGGGTTCTCATTGAGGATGTCGATCAGGTGATCGACCAGCCGAACCAGACGAATGCGAAATTCCTGAAAAGTGCAGTACCACGCCCGATCCCAATGGGTATGGCTCACCAAAGTTGCTTGATAATGCACCATATTCGCGGCGTCCTTTTTCGTTTGACAAAACCAGTCAATTGAATATATATTTGAGTGAGTTGTCTATACAATTGATGATAGCACTGAACCTAAAAATTGACATCTTTTTGAGAACAGGAGATTCGCAAAATGAGTAAACAAGATACAGTCAGGCAGAGCATGTCACGCCGCATGTTCTTGAAGGGAACCGCGGGCAGCATTGCCGCAGCGCTGGCGGTGGGCGGCCCCGGCAAACTGCTTGCCCAGGGGATGCACGTCCCGGCCCTGGTTCGGCAGAACAATACCGTCATCTTCGCCATTCAGGAATTCGCGCACGAGGCGATTCAGAGCGTGCTGCCCAAGTTTGAAGCCGACACCGGCCTGACGGTTCAGTTGGAAGGCGGCCCGGTCAGCGGCAACGAAATGCTGACCAAGTACAGCCCTGCCTTTGCCTCCGGCACCAGCCCGGTGGACCTGTTCAGCGATGCCGATGACGACTCGCCGACGTTTATGCGCGCCGGTTGGGTCATGCCGCTCAACGACATCATCCCGGCGGAAACCTGGGACGATTTCCCGCCCAGCATGAAGGATCACATCGACGGCTTCCTGAGCATCGAGGGTGTCCGCTATCGCATCCCGCATGAATTCGCCGTCGGCTATTTCTTCACCCGCAAGGACTGGCTGGACGAAAAAGGCGTGACCACCCCGACCACCTGGGACGAACTGGTCGCGGTCGGCAAGGAATTCAGCGATGCTGAGAACGGCATCTGGGGCACGACCGATGGCCTGATCAAACCGGCCCTGCTGTACGTATACATCGCTTATCTGGCCGCGCAGTCCGGCGGCAAGGTCTTCGAGTTCGACGAGCAGACCGGCGTGGCGCTCCAGTTCCTGTACGACATGATCCACACCCACAAAATCTTCCCCGACACGGCGCTCAACCAGGACTACACGGCTCAGAACGAATTGTATATGGGCGATAAAGTCGCAGTGATGCGCCAGTGGCCGTTCTTCCAGGGCGTGGCCGAGGGCAATGCCGAGTGGTATGCGGCGGACAAAGTGGCGATCGAACTGCCGCCAGCGGGTCCGGCGGGCAGCAAGAGCTGGATCGGCGGCTGGGGCTATTCGATCCCGACTTATGCGCCCAACCCTGACGGCGCGAAAGCGCTCATCCAGTACCTGACGTCGACGGAAGTCGCTCCCGAACTGGCGAAGCAGCAGGGCTTCCTGCTCACGCCGCGCTACTCGATCCTCGAAGCGCTGAAGGACAGCGGCGACGAGCTGATCGAGGCGATGGGCCGCTACGCCGACGCCGATGTGTTTGCCGCGCGTCCGTTCCACCCGCGTGTGGCCGAGGCGCAGACGGTGGTCGATGACATGGCCTCGCTGTTCCTGACCGACCAGGCGTCGCTGTCGGACGTCCTCAAACAGGGCAAAGACCTGATTGCGGCGCTCGACCAGTAGTGATGTCTCTTAAGAGCCGTTGGGATGCGTCACCAATCGAACGGCTTGTGATACCCCCATCCCCTCTCAGCCTCGTGGTTGGAGAGGGGATGCTCAATCAGCAGAAAGCATACACCCGACCATGACGGCTTCCACACCCGCAACCCCGACACCCCATCCACTCGCCGATATCACGCTCCGCCAGCGGGCCTACATCGTGGCGATTGTGCTGCTGCTGCCCGCAGTCGCACTGCGCGTCTTCACGACGTTTTACCCGTTTGTGCAGACGGCCATCCTCAGCACGCAGCGCTATAATCCGGCCTATCCACCGCAGAAATTCGTTGGCCTGGGCAATTTCGAGCGCATGGCGAATGACCCGGTCGTACAGGCCAGCATCGGCTTTACGCTGCTGTTCGTGGTCGTGTCTACCGTCTGCCAGCTTACTTTCGGGCTGGCGCTGGCGCACCTGCTCAACGCCCCATTTCGACTGCGCGGGCTGGCGCGCACCCTCAGCCTCATCCCCTGGGCCATTCCGATGGTCATCGCCGCGCTGGGGTTCCGCTGGATGTTCGACGATCAGTTCGGCATGATCCCCGATCTGCTGCGGCGTGGCCTGGGTATTCAGATGACGTGGCTGATCGACCCGACCAACGCTAAAGTCGCGATCATCGCTGTCAACATCTGGAAAAGCACGCCGTTTGTGGCGCTGGTGCTGCTGGCCGGTTTGCAGGGCATTTCGCGCGACCTGTATGAAGCCGCGCGCGTCGATGGGGCTAACTGGTGGAGCATGCTGCGCTTTATCACCATTCCGATATTGATGCCGATCCTCATCACCACCAGCATGTTTATGCTGGTCTGGCAGTTGGCCGTGTTCGACCTGCCCTTTTTGATGACCGGCGGCGGCCCGGGTTTTTCGACCACCGTCATGGCACAGAAAATCTACCTGGAAAGCAACTCGCTCAATTACGGCTATGCCTCGGCCATTGGCGTGGTCATGGTCCTCATCGTGGCGGTCGTCGGCGGGATCGGTCTGTAC
>JAIOHO010000251.1 GCA_019912905.1 Anaerolineae bacterium | reverse complement strand
CCGGTATGCTGTGGCCCTGACGCAGGTCCGGCGCAATGAGTGTGGCTGTACCCTCACGATTGACGACGCTCAATTGGTCCGGGGCAGCGGTGATAATGTATTTTCCGCTTCCTTCAAGATTGACCAGTGCGCCCGCTGTTGATTCGAGATTGAGAAGCAGGGGGCTTTCCTCAGAGGCCGGGATCTCGATACTGATTTTCCCCGATATTCTGCCGAGGTTAATCAGGGGGCGCGTCCGGCTCCACTGAAAGCGGGGGCGCGAGGCTTCACGCAGGGTGAGCGCAGAATTATTGTGAACCGTGATCGTGGCAAGCACCGTATCCCCTGACTGAGGATCGAGAAATTGAATCGTCCCTTGTGACTGCGGATCGGTGCTGATGACCGCGCCCTGGGCCAGCAGAGTCCCGTTCTGACCGACCTGTTCGATGGCGTTGGCGAGGTCCATCACCCCGACCGTGCCGCGCCCCAGGCTGAGGACTGGTTTGATCGGCACGGTGGATTGAAACAGAAAATAGTCCACGCCGACGATCACCATGGCGGCAATCACACAAAATATCGCGAATGACAGCAGCAGAACGCCCCAGGCCAGGCGGTGCGGGTCGATTGTTCCTGGCTTGGTCAGTGGCGGGTCGGGCAACACAGCTTGTTCCGTCAACGACCGGTCCCTCAAACTTCTGGCCGAACAGGTCACGATTATAGCACACCGGCACCTCAGCACCTACCTCGACGCGCCGCTGAGCCTTATGTATAATTGGATGGAAACACAAATCAGCAAATTACTGCATGGGGAGAGATGCTATGTCAGGACATAGCAAATGGTCAACGATCAAGCGTAAAAAAGGTGCGGAAGACGCAAAGCGCGGCAAAATCTTCACGCGAATCGCCCGTGACATCACCATTGCGGCGCGTGAGGGCGGCGGGGATGAGAATGCAAACCCGAAGCTAAAGATGGCGATTATGAAGGCGCGCGCGGCCAATATGCCCAAGGATAATGTCGAGCGGGCGGTCTTGCGCGGAACCGGCGGCCTCGAAGGTGAGGAGATGCTCGAACTCACCTACGAGGGTTACGGGCCGGACGGCGTGGCCTTTATTGTGGACATCCTCACGGATAACAAGAACCGCGCGCTGGCCGAAATCAAACATGCCTTCAACAAAGCCGGGGGCAGCCTGGCCGCATCCGGTTCGGTGACCTGGCAGTTCGAGCGCAAGGGCTACATCACCATCGATGCGGAAGGCAATGACTTCGATGAGGTCTTCATGGTCGCTGCCGATGCCGGGGCCGACGATGTCGTCAATGATGAGGATGTGATCGCTGTTTATACGCCCAGAGAAATGTTCGGCGCGGTCGAAAAGGCCCTCGAAGAAGCCGGTTATGAGATCAGCGAGGCTGAGCTTCGTTGGGAAGCCACGAATGAAACTGACCTGCCCATCGATAAAGCCATGCAGAACATGCGTCTGCTGGAGCGGCTGGAAGAACTGGACGATGTACAGTCGGTTTCGTCCAACCTGATGATTACAGAAGACCTGGCTGCGGCCTTTGAGACAGCCTCCTGATGCTGTCACTGGGCATCGACCCTGGAACAGCGACTGTCGGCTATGGTCTGGTGCGTGAGCTGCCGGATGGCGCGCTTCAAGCCGTCCATTTTGGCGTGATCACGACTTCCCCAGACTGGCCTATGGTCGAGCGGCTGAAACGAATCTACGATGAAGTGACGGAGTTGGTCGCGGTCTATCAGCCGGATCGGGCCGGTGTCGAGGAACTTTTTTTTGCTCGAAATGTGACCACCGCCATCACGGTCGCACAGGGTCGCGGGGTAATTCTGCTGGCTCTGACCAATGGCGAAGTGCCAATCACGGAATATAAACCCAATATGGTGAAACAATCCATTTCGGGTTATGGCGGCGCGAAAAAACCCCAGATGCAGGAAATGGTTCGGATGCTGCTCGGCCTTGACGAGATACCCAGGCCAGATGATGCTGCCGATGCGCTGGCCGTCGCCATCACGGATCTGCACAGTGCACGTTACATGGGACTGCTCGACTAAGGGGGTCTTATGATTGCCAGCATTCAGGGGCGTGTGATGGCAGCCTATTCCGATCATGTGGTGGTCATGGTCAATGGGATTGGCTACAAGGTCTTTGTGCCAGAACCCGCTCTTCTCGAAGAACATGATGGCGAAACGGTCTTTTTGCATACTC
>JAIOHO010000250.1 GCA_019912905.1 Anaerolineae bacterium | reverse complement strand
CTGCCGATCTGGGTCGCCAGCCGGATACGCTGGGCTTCACCGCCGCTGAGTGACCCGGCAAAGCGGGACAGCGACAGATAGTCGAGGCCGACGTTGTTGAGGAAGCCCACCCGCGCCTCGATCTCGTTCAGAATCTGGTGGGCAATCTGCTGTTCGCGTTCGTTCAGGCTGGCGATGCCGCCGCCGTTGCCGCGCAGCGAATGCACCCATTGATCCAGGTCCTTGATCGGCATGGCGGTGACCCCGTGAATCGGCTGATTAGCGACCGTCACCGCCAGGGCTTCGGGCCGCAGCCGATTGCCGCCGCAGGTGGGGCAGGGGTTGCGCGACATGTACGATTCGATCTTCTCGCGGATGTAGTCCGACGAGGTCTCGCGGTAGCGCCGGTTCAGGTTGTTGATGACGCCTTCAAAGGTGGTGGTGTAGGTGCGGCGCATCCCCTGGCTGTTGTAGAACTCGACGTTGATCTTGTTGCGGCCTGTGCCGTACATAATCAATTCCTGATGCTGCGGCTTGAGGTCGCGCCAGGGCGTTTCCAGTGAGAAATGGTACTCGCGCGCCAGCGATTGCAGCATGCCCCAGGTCCACCCCTGCTGGTCATCGACGTTCCAGCCGCTGGCGTCGATGGCACCATCGGCGATGCTCAGGTCCGGGATGGGGATGAGCAGTGAGGGGTCGATCTCCAGCCGGAAGCCCAGGCCCTGGCAGTCCGGACAGGCTCCTTTAGGCGTGTTGAAGCTGAACAGGCGCGGTTCGAGTTCTGGCAGGCTGCCGTGCCCGTTGACACAGGCGAGGTGTTCGCTGAACAGGATGTCGCGGGGGTTCTCAGAGTCGGTGATGTCGTTGACGATGACCACCCCGTCGCCCAGTTCGAGCGCCGTTTCGATGGCGTCGGTGAGGCGGCTCTCGAAGCTGTGTGCTTCTTCCGCTTCGGGGTCCTCATAATGGCGGATGATGAGCCGGTCCACCACGATCTCGATATTGTGAATCTTGTAGCGGTCCAGCGTGATGTCTTCGTCCAGTTCGTGCAGTTCGCCGTTGACGCGCACGCGCTGGAACCCGGCCTGGCGCACCTCTTCAAAGACCTTTTCGTGACGGCCCTTTTTGTTCTGGATGATAGGGGCCAGGATCTGCGTGCGCGTGCCGTCGGGCAGGTTCAGGACCGCATCCACGACCTGCTGGGCACTCTGGGCGACGACTTCATCGCCGCACACCGGGCAGTGCGGGACGCCGATGCGGGCATACAGCAGACGGAGGTAATCGTAAATTTCGGTCACGGTGCCGACCGTCGAGCGCGGGTTCTGACTCACGCCTTTCTGATCGATCGACACTGCCGGGCTGAGTCCTTCGATCTGATCGACATCCGGCTTTTCCATCTGCCCGAGGAACTGCCGGGCATAGGCGCTCAGGCTCTCGACGTAGCGCCGCTGGCCCTCGGCAAAAATCGTGTCGAATGCCAGCGAGGACTTACCAGAACCGGAAAGGCCGGTGATGACCACCAGTTTGTTGCGCGGGATCTCGACATCAATGTTCTTCAGGTTATGTTCGCGTGCGCCGCGAACCACGATCTTGTCCTGAGTCATGATACCTGCCTGTGGACTCGCTGCGGGCAATAGAGGAGTGGTACAGACGTTCTATTATAGGCTGGAACCTTGAGAGTCGCAAGATTCAGAATAACATACTACCGTGAATATTCTATTGGATATAGATGAGCAGTGAGGGATAGAGACCTGCGGACTGGCATTGGGGAATGGGTCAATCTAATCGAAATGCTGCATAGAGAAATTGCTCCTCATCCAATACCAGACCAAGCTGCTAGGTTTTGAGAGTTTTCCCGTGTTATAGTGGCTCCATTCTTGTGAAAAACGGAACAGGGGATACTGTATGATGCGGGACGTCTGCGTGATCGGCATCGGACAAACGCCGATTGGGGAGTTATGGGAATACAGCCTGCGTGACCTGGCGTATCAGGCGCTTCAGGGCGCGGTGAAAGACGCGGGAATCGAACAGCCGGACGCGCTGTTTGTCGCCAATATGCTGGCGCCGCGCCTAAGCAGCCAGGCGCACCTGGGCGCGCTGATCGCCAATCACGTCGGCTGGCGCGGTATCGAAGCGACCACCGTCGAGGCGGCCTGCGCTTCCGGGGGCACGGCTTTCCAGGCAGCGGTGCGGGCGATTGCCAGCGGCATGGTCGATGTGGCGGCGGTGTGCGGCGTGGAAAAAATGACCGATGCGACCAGCGGACAGATTACGGCGGCGCTGGCAACGGCAGCGGATGCCGATTACGAAGGCGCGCACGGGGCGTCGTTCGTGGCGCTCAACGCACTCATCATGCAGCGCTACATGCACGAGTACCATTTGCCGCACGAATGTTTTGCGCCCTTCAGCATCAACGCCCATGCCAACGCCGTCAATAATCCGAATGCGATGTTTCGTAAGGAAATCAGCTTCGAGGCGTATAAGCGCTCTCCGGTAATCGCCGATCCGATCAACCTGTTCGACAGTTCACCCATTTCCGACGGCGCGGCGGCGATCATTTTATGCCCGTTGGAGATGGCAAAAGACCTGAGTCCGCGGGGGCCGATCAAAGTCCTGGGCAGTGCCACCGCGACGGATACCGTCGATCTGGCCGGGCGGCAGAACATGATCGACCTGTATGCGGCACGCCTGAGCGCGCACAAAGCCTATCGTCAGGCCGGGCTGGAGGCGGAGGACATCGACGTGTTCGAGGTTCACGACGCTTTCTCGATTATGGCCGCGCTCAGCCTGGAAGCCGCCGGATTCGCTGAAGCGGGTCACGGCACGGATCTGGCGCAGAACGGGGACATTACGATTCAGGGGCGCATCCCCATCAGCACGATGGGTGGTTTGAAGGGACGCGGGCACCCGGTGGGGGCGACGGGCGTCTATGAACTGGTCGATCTGGTCACGCAGCTGCGCGGCGAGGCCGGGGCGAATCAGGTCGCAAATGCGCACATCGGCATGACTCAGAATATTGGTGGCACCGGCGCAACCGTCGTGACCCACATTCTGGCAAAGGAATAAGCACGGATGCCTCTTCGTCGTCTCTTTGTCCTGGGGGACAGCATTTCCATTCAATACGGCCCTTACCTGGAACAGTTTCTGGCCGGGCGTTTCCAGTATGCCCGCAAAACCGGGATGGAACCCGCGCTGCAAAATCTCGATCCGCCGCACGATGCCAACGGGCGTGATTCGACCCATGTGCTGATCTACCTGCGGGCGATGCAGGCGCACGGCGGCATTCCGGCGGATGCGCTGCTGCTCAACTGCGGGCTGCACGACCTCAAGACTGATCCGGCCACCGGCGAAAAGCAGGTCCCGCCTGATCTGTACGAATCGAATCTGCTGACGATCATGCAGTTGGTCGGCGATATGGGGCTGAAACTGGTGTGGGTGCGCACCACGCCGGTGGATGACGCCGTGCATAACACCCGACCGGGCATGGAATTTTATCGCTACGCAGACGATTGTGAGATTTATAACGCCATCGCCGATGACCTGATGCGCGCCTTCAAACAGCCGAGCATCGACCTGTACGGCTTCACACGCCGTCTGGGGTCCGACCTCTACTGCGATCACGTCCATTTTCACGAAGCCATCCGCGAGAAGCAGGCGGCCTATATCGCCGGTTGGCTGGAGGCGCATTTCATCTGACGCTTCGCGGATCAGAGCTGGGCCAGGCCCGCGTCGATGATCGGTCCGAGGGCGGATAGGCGGGTAAACGCGGCGGCCATCTGCTGCGGGAAGTTCGTTTTTGTGAAGCGGACGCTCAGGCCCAGCCGTTCCGAAACGGTGTGCTCCTTGAACCAGATTTCGTCCGGCCAGGACTCCACGAGTGCCTTCATACGCGGCGTGGCGTAGGCGTTGAAGCGGTCGCGGTCGAAAAGATTTTTGTGGGTGATGTGCAGGTCAATGCCAGTGGCGCGGTTTTGCAGCGTCTCGGCAGTGAGACCGGTTTCGAGATGAATGCCATCGCCGGTGTGGTTGAACCAGTGCGGCTTGAACACCTGGAGATAGATGCCCGCATGGTAATGGCCGAGAAACGCTGTCCAGCCTTCACGCACGTACCAATCCTGCTTGGCAAGCTGGCGAATGACGCTCATCATCGGCGAATACTGATCCATAAAGATGTGCCAATCCTCAGGAATCGGGTTGGTCATGATGCACCTCTGTCAGCCGGGTTGTTTTGGAAATTGTAGCACAAATGGTCTGTGCATGCTCACCAGTGCTGCGCCCAATCCGGTGCTGGCTGAGGATCGGGCCGCTGATCGTTGAGGTCGGCCAGCACGGTGACCTCGTCATTGGGTGCTTCGGGGTTCATGACCAGAATCTGCCCCCTGCGCGCGCCGACCAGCCTGCCATTGTGATCCCAGTCGGCCCAGGCGAAATCGTCAAGCGTGGTGATCGTCTGCCGCGCCGGATGGACGACAAAGTACGAAAAGGTGATGTGGTAGCCGATCATGCGGCGTTCCAGCACCAGTTGGAACGAGCTGGTCGGCGGTTGTTTCGACCAGTACATCGACTGCTGTCCGCGCTTTGGAACCCACCAAACCACCGGAACGGCCTCCTGCCCGGCTTCGCGTGTCCAGCCGTCACGTTCCAGGCGGTAGAAAAAGGGCGGCGTTCCGAGCGGCTTACCCGTGTGAAAGTCTATCCCCTGCGGCGGATGATCCGGGTGAGCGGCTTCATCACCCTCGCTGAAGGGCAGCCATACCGTCTGATCATCCATGAACAACCCGCCAGGGCAGTAGGTGGTGCCCACGTTCCACAGGGCCAGCGCAGTGAAGTAAGGCGGCTTGCTGATGGCGATCCAACTGGTGTCGTAGCTCGTGTGCGGGTCGATGGTATAGCCGGTCTGTTTGCCCGCGTAGTAGATGAACAGGCGGCCATTGGGCGCGAGGTCGCTGCGGTCCGGGTAAATCGTGCCTTTGAACCACTGTCCGTGCTCGAACGTGTCGGTGTCCGTATGCCACAGCGACAGCCGCGTCCAGGCGGTCGGCCCCCGGCGAATCACGACCGCTTTGGGTACATCGCGGGCGAGGATGACGTGAAGGCGGGCGGGTGGACGTGTGTCAACCATCAATTGGTGCTCTCATTTCACGATGAACTTATTATAGAATGGAATAGTCGGGCCATAAGAAAGGGTATGGATGATGGCTGTGGAACGTGTTGCCGATATGACCCTGGATGAACTCAAAACGCTGATTGACGAAGCTGTTGAACGGCGCTTGGAAGGCTGGCTCAAATCGAAGGATGAACGAAGTCCAGAGGAGATTCTTGAGTCTATCCGAAAACACCGCTGGACACCGCCACCGGGTACACCCTCCACGCTGCAAATGCTGCGGGAAGATCGTGACCGATGACAAATTATGTCCTCGATGCTAGTGTTGCGGTTCAGGCTTTGGTTTCCGATTCCTACACACTTCAGGCGGACGCCCTTTTTGCCCTGGCTGGCAAGACTGTAGAGCTATAC
>JAIOHO010000249.1 GCA_019912905.1 Anaerolineae bacterium | reverse complement strand
GAATGGTCGTCACGCCATGCTTCCTGGCAGCGGCCAGCGCGTGCGCCACCGTCTCCAGTTCAATCTCCAGTTGGACCACCAGCACATCCGCCGCGGCGATAGCAGACTCCGCCGCATCGACGTCGGCAGCGCTGAGTGCGAGATTGGCCCCCAGAGCGACGACGATCGCGTTCTCACCCGAATCTTCGACGAAAATCGGCGCGACCCCGGTGGCATTTTCCGGGTCCTGGATGACGAACTCGGTGTGAATGCCTTCCGCCTGCCAGGTCGCGATGGCGCGGTCGCCGAAGGCATCGGTGCCAACCCGCCCCACGAAGGTCACGTCCGCTCCCAGGCGCGCCGCCGCCACCGCCTGATTCGACCCTTTGCCGCCTGGACCGGTGACGAACTTGCGCCCGTGGACGGTCTCGCCGGGGCGGGGCATGCGCTCCATATAGGTGGTCAGGTCCATATTGAAGCTGCCCACGACGACGATTTTTGCTGCCATGTCGATTTATCCTTCCTGCCAATCTGCCGCCGACATGCCGTAGACCACAGTCTCGACATAATGGTCGGACGTCCAATCCAACTGCGGGGCGATGCCCTCCAGCTTGAACCCCAAGCGCTCGGGGATCGCCCGGCTTTTCGCGTTTGTCACCATGCAGCGGATCTCGACCCGCTGCAAAACCAGCTTGCAGAAGGCATACGTCGTCATCGCCCGGCAGGCTGCCGTCATGATCCCGCGGCCTTCATAGGCTCCGCCGAGCCAGTAGCCGATCTCGGTCTGCTGCTTGCCATGATCGATGTAGTTGTAGCTGATCACGCCAATCATGCGGCCCTTAAGCCAGACCCCGGCGTTCATGCCGCTGTGACGGGCGTGCTGTCGCAGTCCGAAGCGGATGAAGCGGCGGCAATCTTCGAGCGTGCGTGTGCCATCGACCCACGGCAGCCACACCCGCAGACGGTCGCGGTTGCGTTCGATCAGGCTGAACAGCGCTTCGGTGTGGGCTTCGGTGAGCAGATCCAGCGAGACATCGGCATTGATTTCCAGATGGAACATGTCACCGCCGGCCAGACCTACAATTGAATGCCGTGCGTTTGGGCGATCGCTTCATCGATCAGTACCAGGATATTCAGGGCGGCATTGTTGCGGGTCGCTTCATCGCGTTTACTCAGGATGACATGCCCTTTGCCATCATACACGACCGGGTACAGGTCCGGCACCGTATCGCGCTGCCCTCTCAGCTTCAACCCCTCATCATCGGTGCCTATCAGATTATCGGCAAAATCTTTTGTATCATATCTAAACGTCGCTTCGCCAAAATGATTGGTCTGCGTCATGCCGAGCGAATCGTCCGGCGAATGCTCATCCCGATCGAACAACTCGACTTTGACATTACGCAGGGGCTGGCGAGTTTCCCGAACCAGCAGACGCACCGTCGTCACAAATTTCATGGCCCACATCCCTCCCGGTGTGTAAGATTTAACCATGCAGTATAACAGCATTCCAGCCGGAGGGGATAATCTTCGACGCATAGAAACCGGCGGGGAGGCGTGCATGACACCCTACCCCTTTTGCGGTTAGAATGCAGGCGGAGCATGAGTGATGGGAGAGTAAGAATGCTCAAAAAATGGATGTGGCTCATCACAATCGCCATCGGGCTGCTCGGGGTCCTGCCTGCGTGGGCCGCCGACGGCTGGTATGCCTTTATCTATAACAGCGCCGCCCGCCAGCTCGTGCGGGTCGGGCTGGACGGCACTCAGGCAACCTTTGACCTGGGCCTCGACGAAAACGTGTTTCTGAGCGGCTTCGATATGGCGGCTTCGGTGGATGGAAACCGTATCGCCTTCTGCGCCAGCAGCGCGCGGGTCGACTCGCCCCAGAGCGATACGACATTGATCGTGCGCGATCTGGCGGCACAGGCCAATGTGCTGGCGCTGCCGCTGGGGGTCAATATGAGCTGCCGCGTGACCCACGCCAGTCTGAAGGCGGATGCGTCGCAGGTGGCCGTCAGCCTTGTTAAGTATTATCCCGGCAGCCCGGACATGGACACCGACGGTCCGATCTGGCGGCTGCTGGTGGTGGATGTCGCCAGCGGCAGCATCCTCAGCGAGATCAATGCCGAGAGCCTGCCGGTCATGACCGCCGGGGTGCAGGGCGGCGTGGCGCTGCTGCCAGAGGTGCGGTCGTTCAGCAGCAATCAGATTGTTTTTGCGGAGATTCCTTATGGCATCGGCGGTGCGCCGGAATGGAACGCCTTTGTCTGGCACCTCGACAGCGGGGCCGTCGAAGCCGATACGACCGGAATCTGGGGGAAATCAGGCCTGTCGATAAACCCCGCGACTGGCGAAACGATCTGGCTGGATCAGGACCCGAACCGGCCTGCGGCGGACCCCGGCGGACCAATCCCGGCGTTTAACGTCGTCGTCCAGGCGGATTCATCGGGCACG
>JAIOHO010000248.1 GCA_019912905.1 Anaerolineae bacterium | reverse complement strand
CAGCCGTCAGCCGCAGGTTATTGACGAACACGGGCGCTCTGGCTCCTTCTTCCAGGCGAACCGCCCAGTTGTTGTCTTTGAAGAAGACGCGGGCCTGCCGCCGGGAGATATTGCGATAGGCTTCGGGGTTCCCTTCACGACTGATGAGCGCCTCGTACAGATCGACGTCCAGTTCGGGGTCCGGTTGGTCCGCCTGCGAACGCCGCCCAACGCGCCGTTCTTCCTCGTCCAGCCCGGCGGGAATCTCGAATTCACGGCTGGTGTCATGAACGTCGCGCAGGATCAGCAAATTCTGGGCGTAGCGGAACTGGCGCGCGGCATACAGGAACCCGCCCTGGCCCAGCGACAGGCGGTCCAGGCGGATAGTCGGCGCAATCAGCCGCATGAGGTAAAGCTGGGACTCCGTCTGAGTTTTGTTGTAAGACAGCACATACTCCGCCAGTTTACCGGCGGGCAGCGCATCTGCGGCATTGACGATCTGCGTCTCGCGCTCCGACCCCACCAGCAGCGCCAGCTTATGTTCACCCGGCTGCAAATAGGCCAGGTCCTCACCCGAAGCCTGGATATCCTCGACCCGAACGCGGATCTCGCCAATCAGCCGGTTGCCCTGGAAGAAGCGCAGGCGGCTGTTGTTGTTCAGCGCCACTTTCCGGTTCTCCAACTGTAGATCATCGACGAACACAGGGGTCTGCCCCACGCGGGAGGCGTACCAGACTTTGGCGGCATTATCGAACTCGACCATCACAGCCTTGCGCGAAATCGCCTCGACATCGCGCGGGGAAACAAAGTTGCGCAGGTCCACGTCAGGGTTGATGCCGCTGGCGGCATGATGCCGGCCAATCAGAAGCTGTTTCTTGCTGCGCGACGTGATTTCGTAATCGCCGCGCGAGAATTTCAGGAGCTTATCGCCCGGTCCCAGCGCTTCCGGCAGTTGGGCGGATTCCGGCTTCTGGGTGAAGATCACCAGGCGGTCGCCCGTTTGAATCTGGACATCCTGAAGCGCCTGGTTCGGGTCCAGCGGTCGGGCACGTTCCAACGTACTGACGTCAATATACGCTTCCTGCTGCGACAGGTAACGGGCAATTTCGCCGACCGTCACCTGACTGCTCAGGAGCAGGGGGTACTGATCGACGGCACTAGCCAGGCTGGTTGCTACGCGCATAAACTCTCTTCTCCATCCGGTCTGAGATGATGCCGGGCCTCACACTTACCGCTCGCTCCAGCCACCCCAAAGCAGCGCAGGCCAGAGCGAGCATGAAGAGGTCCCGTTAGAACTGGGTCTTGAGCAGGCTGTCCGGGTCGGCGTCGGTGTCGTAATGGCAGATCAGCGTGTAATCGCCGATTTGCATCTGGGTGTTATCGTGCAGCTCGCGCATACGAAAGCCGCGCATAAACTTGCCGCCGATCAGCGACCGGGCCTGACCCTTCCGATGAGTATAGTACCAGCGCCCGCGCCGCCAGATGATGACGCCGTGCTCGCGGGAGATATTGGTGTCGTCGCTCAGGTTGATGTCATTGGAGGATCCACGCCCGACACTCATCGTCTGTTTGGTCAGCGTATAGGTCTGGTGACGGCCCTCCCGCGAGATCGTCACGCGCAGCATATTCTGTGGCAGTTCGCGGTCATCGGGGTACTTCACCAGCCGCTTGACGCGCGCCGTGCGAATCTGGCCCATGAGGATCAGGTCCAGAATCAGCAGCACACCGGCTGCGGCCAGCGGAATCACCAGCGGAGATGTGGCTGCAACCGGCGTGACCGCAGTGCCCCCCGGTTCAGCGGTGGCCGCCGCAGTCGCCACCGGAGCCGCCTGCGCCTCCCCTAAGGCCAGCGGCAGCGGCGCGCTGACGAACAGGGCGTCGGACCCATCGGGCGCGCTGCCGTCGATGTAGGCGATGACCTCCAGATTAGCCGCATCCGCGCCGAACAACTCGGTGACACGCGCGTTGATGTCCGGGATCGTAAGCTGCGCTTCCCCGTCGATCAGGTCCGGGCTGGTCGGCAGCAGACGCTGATACTCGCCGCCGTCGGCCCGGATTCCAAAGCGCACCACACGGTTATCCGGGACCGCAAAATCGCCGTTGACCGCCGCGACAAAGGTCGTTGGGCCGCTGACCGCTTCCGGCGCACCTTCGATTGACAGGGACAACTGGCGCTGGAAGTTGATGCCGGTCACCTCGGCCACAGCCAGCGGCGAGGCTTCGGTATCGCCCGCCTCAAGCAGAGCCACACGCAGGCTGTTGTTGCTCGGCAGCAGCGCCCCCTGCACGGTGGGATCATCCAGGCTGAGCGTGTTGCCGAAAATGCGGGTATTGCCGTTGAGGAACAGGCGAATCTCGCGCTGATCTTCGGCCAGGGGCGGGTCGATGGTGGTGCTGACGACCAGCGGCTGCTGGTCGAGCGGCACGAATTGATTGTCGGACACATTGGCAAACGCGATAGTGTAATTGGTGCGCGGCACCACACAGTCAAACGCGCCCAGGCTGATCTCGCGGCCTGTCGTGGTCACGCTGATGTCCAGCGGCACTTTTAACGTATCGGGGTCGGGTTCCAGCACATCGGCGTTGACACTGATGACATACTCACTGTTGAGCGCATCCCGGAAGTTATCCAGAAATCCACTCAGGCGGTCGAGCAGGGTGGCGGCAGATTTGTCCTCGCCAGGGTTGCGGCCATAGGACCACAGGTAGCCGCCGGTTGCGTTGGTAATCTGGAGCAGCGAGTCAAAATCGGGCGTATCTTCAATCGTATCAAAGGCAATGACATACACCTGGGCCTGGACCGACTGGGCGCGTTCGACCACATCGCGCAGAGTGACATCCGAATTTTTATCCCTCTGCGCCGAATCCGTCAGCACCAGCACCACCCGGCGCAGGGTGCTGGAAGGATCGAAGCCATCGCGCAAGGCGGTGAGGATGCCATCGTAAAGCGCGGCGATGCCTGCCTGGGGGTCGCCCCCCACCGTGATACGGTCGCGATACTGGTCGATTACCGCGATTTTTTCGATGGTCGGCGGCCCCAACAGCGGCGAGGAGCGGTCGTTAAACGTCACCAGCGCCAGTTCATCCAGCACCGGAAAAGCGGACATCTTGTCCTGAAGGGTATCGCGCATCGATTCGACCGGCATCGACCAGGAGCGAGTCGTGTCGATGACGACGATCGTGCGCACAGGTTCACGTGATTCTGCCCGCTGAAACGTCACGCTGCCTTCCGGCAGTTCCAGGTTGGTGACGCTGACGCTGTCCACGAACATCGGCTTGCCATCGCGGTCCGTCAGGTCGGCACGGACCTGGACGGTGTTGCTGGCTTCATCAAAGGTACAACCGTAGGTATAGATTCCCGGTTGGACGTCGTCCTGGGCCGCAGCCGGGAAAGCAAGGACGACAAGAAGGATCAGCAAGAAGAGGCTCATCACGCGGCGCAGTGATGCAGCGGGATGCGCTCGTTCATTTTCGCAAAGAATAACCTGCTTCGGCAACATGCTTGCTCCTTGGATGCTTATCCAGCGCCGCGCGCCAGTAACAGGATCACAATGATGATGATCAGCACCACGATCACCACGGGAATGATCACCTTCAGGGACAGGCGTGAGTCCCCGGTGTCGGTCGAGTTCTCGGTCGTCACTTCGGGCACCGTGGACAAACGCGGGCGCGGTTGAGCGCCGATAAAGGCACGCGGCTGCGGCATGGACTGCGCGCCGGAGGCGACCTGATGGGGTGTCCCGATGCGCACCACAATGACGCTGACGTTATCTCCGCTGCGGCGTTCATCCGCTGTCTTCGCCAGGTGAGCGGCCAGTTTTTGGGGCGGCATCCCCTCAATCAATCCGGCCAGTTCGGGTTCGCCGACGCGGTCGCTCATGCCATCCGAACACATCAGCAGCTTGTCTCCGGGCTTCAGGCGCAGCCGCTTCAGGTCCGGTTCGATGGTATCGCTCTTGCCGACCCCCTTAATCAACACATTCCGTTTGGTGGCATTGATGTTGCCGCCTGTGAACGTCTGGCGCGGGTCCATGTTTTCAGTCGGGAAGGTGGAATGATCGGTGGTGAACTGCTTGAACACACCGTCCTGCTGGAGGTACAGCCGCGAATCCCCCACATGCACGCCCTGAGCCTCCCAGCCGTTCAGCGCGATGGCCGTCAGCGTGCACCCAGCCTGGACACGCTTGCCGCCCTGGACGGACAGATACTGGGCATAGCGGCGGGCCTCCTCGTTGATGGCGACCACCGCCGTATGAAACACACTGGCCCAATCGGTCTGTGGCCCCATGAACTGGCTGAAGGTATGGAGCAGGTACTTGATGGCAAATTCGCTGATGATCTCACCTGCTTCCGCCCCGCCGACCCCATCCGCGACTGCAAACAGGTAGTAGGGCGGCTGCTGGAAGATGCCGATGGCGTCCTCGTTATGGGGGCGCACCGAACCGGTAATCGTCATCCAGCCTGCATCGATACTGGGCTGCGTGGATTCAAAATGCTGGCGTCGCAGTTGGCAGCGGAAGGTTTCGTCGTCGATTTGCAGCAGCGCGCCATCCCGAATGACCTGGGCCGAAGTCACCGGCGCGCCATCGACCAGAACCGTGCTGTCCCCTTCCAGATATTCCAGGCGGATTCCCCCGGCAGAATCAATAAACCGGAACCGGCTGTAATCTACACCAGTCTGGTCGAGCACCCATTCGGCCTGACCCTGTTCGACCGGGTCGCCGAGCTGCACAACCGTATCTTCCTGGGTCTTCTGGTTGATGAGGTGAATCTCAACATACGTGCTTTCCATAACTGTGGTCCACCTATACGCCGCTTCCCTTTTCAAATATAGCATCACTGGGGTAAGTTGGCATATACTCATAGAAGATGGACGCAGCGCATCCTGGTGAACTGCCCGATGCAGGTCCCAGGACGCACGTCCTGGCGGTGAACGATTTTGCGTTTCGTGGGAGGTTGAGTTTTGGACATCATAAACCAGTACATCTGGATCGTACCAGGCATCCTGGGCGGGTTTACGGCGATCCTGCTGATTTACTGGCTGTGGCTGACGGTGGCACCCGGGCCGCGCCCGCGCCAGCCAGTCAGCGCACCGCCTCCGTCCCCGATGAAATCCAAACCGGCCCCAGTGCTCGAAACCGATGACACCATCATCGACCGGGTTCCCGGCGGCGGGATGACCACGATGGGCAGCATGACCGTCCAAAGCGGCCTGCCCGGAGTCAGCACCATCGAATTCCCCAGCAGCGAATTTCGAGTGGGACGCTTCCGCGACGACGCGCAGAATGTGCTGGTCGCACTGGATGAGAAGAGTGTCTCGCGCAGCCATGCCCTCGTGCGCGGGAACCCGCAAACCGGCGAATATTACGTGCAGGATATCGGCAGCCGCTTCGGGACCTTTGTGGTGACGCCGCAGGGAGTCGAACAACTCCACCAGGGCGAAACCCGGCGCATTTATGATGGCACCGTCGTGCAGTTTGGCAGTGCGGTCCGGGTGCGGATGAACCTGTCCAGCGGCGGCAGTTTCAGCATCCCGGACGACTTTGACCCCGGCATGACCCGGCTCTAGGCAGCAGCGAGGGATTGGATGTCTTCAGAAGAACAGCAGCTTACCCCCGGGATGCGGATCAAGAACTACGTCCTGGAAGAGCAGCTCGGCAAGGGGGCTTCGGGCGAGGTCTGGAAAGCCAGCGACGGCATGAAAACTGTCGCGCTCAAGCTGATGAACCCACAGCTGCTCGCGTCGCGCAATGTCTCCAAACATTTCACCCGCCTCCAGCGTGAAATCGAAGCGTTGCAGCGGCTGCAAAGTCATCCGAATATCCCCAGCATCTTTGAATACGACCTGGAGTACGAGCGCCCTTACCTGGCAATGCAGTTTATCGGCGGGGCCTCTTACGACCGGCTGATCAAGTCTGGCGAGATGCTCAAGATTCCGCTGGACCGCCGCCTGAACATCATCCGCGAACTGGCGATGGCGCTGTTCGCTGCCCATAAAGAAGGCATCATCCACCGCGACATCAAACCGGCCAACGTCACCGGTACGGAAAATCCGTACCTGCTGGATTTCAGCGTGGCGCTGCCGGAGGGCGACCTGGCGAAGACGCAGGCCAACATCGGCACGAAGTTGTATATGCCCTGGGACGGCATTCCCGACCGGCAGGGTGATGTCTATGGATTCGGCCTGCTGGCCTACGAGATCATTTTTGGCCGCCACGCCATCTTCAACCCGGAAGACAATCAGATGCTGAGGGCCACGCCCTTCATGCCGCAGGTCGTCGCCGGGGATCGCATCAAGAACCGCCAGTGGCACCTTCCGAGCAAACTCCCGGCAGAAGAAATGCCTGCGGACCTGATTGGCAAGGATCTGCGCCCGCTGGATGAAGTATTCCAGAAGGTGTTCGGCAGCCGCACCCAACGGTATGAAGACCCGCGCGCCTTCAGCGACGATCTGCGCCGGGCTATCGAAGAGGGGCAGTACC
>JAIOHO010000247.1 GCA_019912905.1 Anaerolineae bacterium | reverse complement strand
GCGCAGATGTGGTTGCCTTCGGAAAACAGGAGTTCGATGATCATGCGCCGGTAATTATCCAGCCGGTCCGAACGCGTGATGACTTCCATGCCTTCTTCGACATGGGTGGCACAGGAGGGTACCAGCTTGCGGAAACCCTTGACTTCGACCAGGCACAGGCGGCAGGCCCCGGCCACCGACAGACCGTCGATCTGGCACAGGGTCGGGATAAAAATGTCATGTTCGCGGGCCAGGTCGAGGATGGTTTCGTCTTCGTGGCCGCTGTAATCTTTGCCGTCGATTTTGAGTGTTTTGACTCTGGAGCGTGTTGCAGCAACCATCGATTACCTCTCTCCTTCTTCCGCGAACTCAGGGATCAGACGCGCGGTGTATTCGTGGCGGAAGTAGCGCAGGGTGCTGATGACCGCGTTGGGTGATGCCTGGCCCAACCCACACAGGCTGGTGTTGCGGGTCAGGTCGCACAATTCTTCCAGCAGGTCCAGATCACTTTGCGCAGCCTGCCCACGGACAATTTTGTCCAGCAGCCGGTACATGTGCGCCGTCCCGACGCGGCAGGGGATGCATTTGCCGCACGATTCGGTCATACAGAATTCCATAAAATACTTGGCGATCTCCACCATATCGGCGGTTTCGTCTATGACGATCATACCGCCCGACCCCATGAACGACCCCAGACGGGTGAGCGATTCATAATCGACCGGGCTGTCAATATGTTCCACCGGGATGCAGCCGCCTGATGGCCCGCCGCTCTGGATGGCTTTCAGGGCTGTGCCCTGGGGGGTGCCGCCGCCGATGTCGTAGATGATCTCGCGCAGGGTGATGCCCATCGGCACTTCGATCAACCCGGTATTGCGGATCTGACCGGCCAGGGCGAAGACCTTGGTGCCTTTGCTGTTATCCGTGCCGATGTCCGCGAACCATTCGCCGCCGTTGCGGATAATAGGCGTGATGTTGGCATAGGTCTCGACATTGTTGACCAGGGTGGGTTTGCCCCACAGCCCATAATCCGCCGGATAGGGGGGACGTGGGCGCGGTTGGCCGCGTTTGCCTTCGATGGAGGCCATCAGCGCGGTTTCCTCGCCGCATACAAAAGCGCCAGCACCCAGGCGAATTTCAATATCAAAGTCGAACTCGGTGTCGAGGATATTGTCCCCCAGCAGGTTCTTTTTCTCGGCGGCGCGGATGGCTGTTTTCAAACGCTCGACTGCCAGCGGGTATTCCGCGCGGATATAGATGAAGCCTTTCTGCGCGCCGATGGCATACCCGGCAATCGCCATCCCTTCCAGGACGCGGTGCGGGTCGCTTTCCAGAACGCTGCGATCCATAAATGCGCCGGGGTCGCCTTCGTCGGCATTGCAGATGACGTACTTGAGGTCTCCGGCAGCTTTGGCGACCGTGGACCATTTCAGGCCCGTGGAGTAGCCGCCGCCGCCGCGACCGCGCAGGCCGCTGATGGTCACTTCGCGGATCACATCCGCCGGGGTCATCTCGCTGAGGACGGTGTTGAGCGCCCTGTAGCCATCCGCGGCGACATATTCTTCGATGTTGTCAGGGTCGATGATGCCCGAATTTTCCAGCACGATCTTGTACTGCCGCGTGAAAAAGGGTGTACTCGTATCCAATTGCAGCCGGGTGACGGGTTCGCTGTCCAGCGCAGCGACGATTTCAGGCGCATCGGCTTCGCTGACGTGCTGATAGAGCACAGATTCGCCCTCGTGCGTGCTGACGGATACCAGCGGACCTGCCGCGCACAGGCCCATGCAGCCGACGCCTTTGACCTGAACTTCGTTTTCGAGTCCCTGACCGTGCACCTGGTCTTGCAGGGCGCGGGTGATGCTGTCATTATGCTGCGACAGGCAGCCCGCCGCCCGGCAGATGCGCAGGCAGTGACGGTGTCCGTCTTCCTGTTCGCGTTGGAGTTCGGCTGAGGTTCGCAAGTCGTTATACAGGCTCATATTGCATTACCTCATCAATCTCTTCGTGCAGCTTCTCAGCGGTCATGTAACCCAGCAGGTTGCCATCGAATACGACGGAAGGGGCCAACCCGCAGGCTCCCAGGCAGCGCACTGTCAGCAGCGAAAGCTGGCCGTCTGCGGTGGTTTCGCCGGGGTTGACTTCAAAGTGCGTCTGCAAATTGTCCAGGATCTTGTTGGCTCCTTTGATGTAGCAGGCTGTGCCGGTACAGACGGAACAGGTGTGCTTGCCCTGTGGTTTGAGGGCAAAGAAGTGATAGAACGTCGCCACGCCGTAGACCTGGCTGGGAGCGACGTGCAGTTTGCTGGCGACATAGCGCAGCGCTGTGTCATCCAGAAAGCCAAACGACTCTTGAACGGTGTGGAGTGTCTCGATCAGGGCGTCCGGGCGGTAGCCATTACGCCGCATGGTCGCTTCGACAATCCGCCAGCGTTTGTCGTCAGAGGGTGGGGGGACACTTTTATGATTACGCATTGTGACCTTTCACGGATGTCAGGCCGTTCATCTCTATAAAAACGTACTTTGGCCTCTTGTTGTAGACTAGCGAAATTCCTCATATCGCTACAGTGAGGTATCTCACCCATATATTGTGATAAAATTCACAAGAAAATGAGTTGTGAAAAGTGTAATGATGAGATGTGGCGTGGCGTTTAGGAGAGGACGCTCTGGGGACGGACGACGCGCGTGCGCGGATGGATGACCAGCAGCGCCATGCCTCCGACGAGCACGGCGATGCCAAACAGGTACGGCAGGAGGAGATTTACGGCATACAGGCCGGTGCCGAGAGCTGGCCCAAAGACGTAGCCAAGGCCGGTGACGCCGCTGGTGAGGCCCGCCGCCGCACCCTGTTCGTGGGGTTCGACGGCAAAAGTAATGGCGCTGCGGAAGCTGGGGACTGCCAGACCGGTGCCCAACCCATTGACGATCAACGCCAGGGCGAGCAGGCCAAAGTTGCTGCTGACCAACAGCAGCAGCAGGGAAATCAGCGTCAGCGGCAGGCCAAGATGCAGCAGACTCAGCGACGACCAGCGCAGGACGCGCAGCAGCACGAATTGGGCGAACAGGGCGGCTACGCCGCTCGCCATCAGAGCGGTGCCCACAGCCTGCGCGGTTTCGGGGCCGGTGAGTTGAAGCCGGTCCTGAAAGTAGAAGGCGATAGTAAACTGCACCAGGGACATGGTCGTCGTAATGGCCGTGCCGATCAGCAGAATCGGCCAGAGGCGGGTATCGCGCGCGCGAATCTGCGCCAGCGGTTGGCCGCGTTTCATGCGCGGCGCAGCGGCGGGCAGCAGCAGCGCGACCACCAGCACCCCGGCCAGCGGCAGCAGTGCCGACAGGAAGATGGGCGCGACCAGGCCAAACCCGACGACTGCCGCACCGAGCGCCGGTCCGAGAATGGTGCCGACGCCGCTGGCTGCGGAGATGACCCCGATGGCGGTCGTGCGATCTGCACCGGTGGTGGTGTCGGCCACGTAAGCCTGGGCCGCCGGTGGCGCGCCGGAGAACACGGTGCCAACGATCATGCGCGTGCCGACCAGCAGCAGCCAGACGAGCAGCGACGGCACAATCACCTGATCCAGGCCGAGCTGCATCACCAGGCCAAAGGCCCCAACGCCGACGGCATAGCCGATCAGGGCCAGGAGGAAGACTGGCTTGCGCCCCCAGACCTCACTGCGCCGTCCCCACATCGGGCTGAAGATCACCCACATGATGGACGAAAACGTCATGATGAGGCCGCCCTGAAGCTCGGTCAGGCCCAGCTCGCGGACCAGCGGCGGCAGCACCGGGGCGAGAATGGATTGGCCGATATAGACGCTGAACAGGCCGAGAAAGATGACATAGACGGGATTCACGAGGACAACCTTTGAGTTTCGTACTGCTGCGGTCTCATCATAGCCTGACTGCCTTCATCCATGTATGTCCATTCGATTGGACCTGGCCGAGGGCAGGCCAGACATAGCGGACTGGCGGGCAGTTGGGCTAAACTCATGGAGTTTATAACCCAGAGCGTGATGTATGCCTGGTCAGCTCTCGCGTCGACGGTTCTTATTCGGAATGATCGTCTGGCCGCTTGCCAGGTTAGCAAAGGAGCATTAAATGTCTGAGGCATTGTATCAAGATCCGAACCAGCCGCTAGCGGATCGTGTGCGGGATCTGGTAGGACGCATGACCCTGGAGGAGAAAATCGGGCAGATGGTGTACACCGCGCCAGCCATTGACCGGCTGGGGGTGCCCGCCTACAACTGGTGGAACGAGTGCCTGCATGGGGTTGCCCGTGCCGGGGTTGCCACCGTCTTTCCACAGGCTATCGGGCTGGCCGCCACCTGGGACACCGCGCTGATTCAGCAGGTCGCGACTGCCATCGGCGACGAAGGCCGCGCCAAACATCATGAATTTGTGCGCCAGGGCAAGCGTGAGATTTATCAGGGCCTGACGTTCTGGACTCCCAACGTCAATATCTTCCGCGATCCACGCTGGGGGCGCGGCCAGGAAACTTATGGTGAGGACCCTTACCTGACCTCGGCCATCGGCGTGACCTTCGTCAAGGCGCTCCAGGGCGATGACCCACGCTACCTGAAAGGGGCAGCCTGTGCCAAGCATTATGCGGTCCACAGCGGGCCGGAAGCCGACCGCCACCGCTTCAACGCCGTCGCCACCGAGCGCGACATGCGCGATACCTACCTGCCCGCGTTCGAGGCGCTGGTACGCGAAGCCGGGGTCGAATCGGTCATGGGGGCCTATAACCGCACCAATGGCGAAGCCTGCTGCGCCAGCCCGACGCTGCTCGACAAGATTCTGCGCCAGGAATGGGGCTTCCAGGGACATGTCGTCTCCGACTGCTGGGCGATCAAGGACATCTACAAAGATCACAAGCTGGCGAAGACGCCGGAAGCAGCAGCAGCCATGGCCGTCAATGCGGGCTGCGACGTGAACTGCGGCGATACGTTTCCCTTCCTGACCAAAGCGGTCGAGCAGGGGTTGATCGACGAAGCCACCATCACGCGGGCAGTCGAACGGTTGTTTACGACGCGCTTTAAGCTCGGCATGTTCGACCCGCCGGAGCAGGTGGCCTACAGCCAGATTCCCTACCGGGTCAACGATTCTGAACCGCACAAGGCGCTGGCGCTGGAAGCCGCGCGCGAGTCGATCATTCTGCTCAAGAACACCGACAGTTTCCTCCCGCTGGAAAAGACTCTCAAATCCGTCGCCGTGATCGGCCCGAATGCCGACTGGGATGAGGTGCTGTGGGGCAACTACAACGGTTTCCCCTCGGCCACGGTGACGGCGCTGGACGGTATCCGCGCTGCCGTTTCGCCGGACACGGTGATCACCTACGCCCAGGGCTGCACCATTACCGATCTCGACCAGAGCGGTTTCGACGAGGCGGTTCGCATCGCCGCTGCCGCCGATGTCGCCATCATGATCATGGGGCTGTCTCAGGAAGTGGAAGGCGAGGAGGGCCAGCATGTCTCGACCCAATCCGACAAACGCAGCGCCGGGGACCGCACCGACATCGACCTGCCCGGCGTACAGGAAGCGCTGCTCCAGGTTGTGTATGCCACCGGGACGCCGGTCGTGCTGGTGCTGATCAATGGCAGCGCGGTGGCGATCAACTGGGCGGACGAACATGTCCCGGCCATCCTGGAAGCCTGGTATCCCGGTCAGGCGGGCGGCACCGCCATCGCCGAGGTGCTGTTCGGCGGCTACAACCCTGCCGGGCGGCTGCCCGTGACATTCTATAAATCGGTAGCGCAGCTGCCCGATTTTATGGATTATCACATGGCCGGACGTACCTATCGCTACCTGACCGAGGAACCGCTGTATGCCTTCGGCCACGGCCTGAGTTATACGCGCTTCCTGTATGATGCCCTCACCATCGAGTTCCTGCCCGGTCAGGACAGCCTCGCCGTCCATGCGGAAATTACCAACATCGGCGGCGTCGCCGGGGATGAAGTGGTGCAGTTGTACGTGCGCGACGCGGAAGCCAGCGAACCCCGCCCGCAGCTGGAACTCAAGGGCTTCGAGCGGATTCATCTGGATGCAGGTGAGACGAAGCGGGTCACGTTCACGCTGCACGTCAGCCTGTTGAGCTTCTATCAGAACGGCGCGTATCGCGTCGAGCCGGGTCAGTTCGACGTCTGGGTTGGCTCCTCATCCGCCGACCGCCGGTTGCATGGCACGCTGCGCGTCACCGAGGGCGATGACGTCACCGCGCAGCGCGTCTACCTCAGCCAGGTGACCGTCGAGTAGGACGCTCCTTAGTTCACACCGTTTACGAATGCCGCGTACTGGGTCCCGATGACCCGTGCGCGGTTTGTTTTCAGAAAGCTGAGGGGATGTGGTGGGCGGATGACCGCGGAAGGTACGCGCCGCGTGGCCCAGTTAGGTTGTGATCTGGACATCACCGCGGGGCTGGTCTCCAAGTGGCAGCAGCGCTAGCGGGTGAATGGCGAGACGCTGCAAGCCAGTCAAGACCGGGCGGAGCTGCGGCGGTTGCGGCGTGAGTTGGGGTCGTCGAGCAGGAACGGGACATCCTAAAGCCATTCAGGTGTTCTCGCGGGGGGAGTTGTGAGCTGCTACCGATTCATCGTCGAACAACGGGCAACGATCCGGTGCGCGAAGTGTGCACCGTGCGGAAGGTCTCGGCCAGCGACTTCTACGGTTGGCTGAAACGGAAAGCGAGCCGCCGCGCCCCCAACCTCTTTAATGAGAATATGCTTGTGTACAGGGCTACCCGCAATTCTCACATGTGTTGGGGAGGTGTTGGAAGAATTGAAGTGACTCTATTGTAGTCCAAAAGTGAGGTTCGAGATGTCGGGGCTGTCAGGGAGAAGGCGGCGCTTCTCCCTGCGTGGGGGTGTCAGGCTGTCGCCGCTTCGCCGAGGGGAATCACCGGGAAAGCGACATCGGTCTTCAAGTCCTGTGGCGGCACATCGGGGCCGTTGAGATACCACTCGTAGGCCACCCCGCCGGGCTGATAGCCGTGCTGGGCGGCATATTGTGTCAATTCCTCGTAGGCCGGGCCGACCTGATCGTAAGGGCCGGTATAGTGGCAGATGGCGAACGGACCCCCCGGAATTTCAGCGGCCTGGATTTCGCCTTTGCCGGGCAGCGGTTTGGAAACCGTGAATCCGGCGACGATGTCCAGATCCTGCATATCCATGTTGTGGTAGGCGGCAAAGACCGCCTCCCCCTGATCCTGAGCGCCAAGTTCGGCGAGATACGCGCCGATGGCCCCATAGACTCTGCCGAAATATGCGGAGAGTTCCTGAACAGGGGACCGAAAGCGAATCGAGAGCGCAGACCGGGTCGGAAACGTTTTGATCTCGCACGGAAACATGATGGGGCACCTCCACTTTCCTGTCGTAGGGTGAGAACAGACCATTTGTTCTATTCTAGAATACCCGATTCGGCAGGTTCGCTGTAGTGACGAATGTCATTTTCGCGCCTGGTGACGCCTACCCGTAATTCTCGCCGATGCTGGCGAGGTGATGCAGTTCGTGGCCCGCGATGAAATAGGCGATGGCCCGCACGGTAACGCGGTTGCCGCTGGCGACTCCCTCCCGCAGCAGGGCGTCGTCGTCCAGGCTGTTCAGCAGTGTGAGCGTCGCCTGGCGCACCGCCCAGTATTCTTCCAGGATGTCCTCGATGTCCCGCTGATTGGCGCCGGACAGGGCCGCATAGGGATTGGGATCGTAACCAGGTAGTTCAGTCGTATCGCCGCGCGCAAACCGCAGGGCGCGGTAGGCGAAAATGCGCTCAGTGTCCAGGATATGCACCAGAATCTCCTGAATCGTCCACTCACCCGGCGCGTGCGGAGTCGTCAACTGCTCGACGGATCGCCTGCGGGCCAGCGTCTGGACGACCTGAAGACTATCCCGCAATTGATGGAGCACCCGCCCGTCGTCTGGCACAAGGCGGACATACGTGCTGCCATAAGTCGCGTACTCGCCCGGTTCCGGCTTCTGGATAAGCTTCATTTTTTCCTCCCGGATGATGGCTGTGGCCGATCATCGGCTACGCAATCAGAAACATCACCCCCATCACTACCGACCATAACAGGAACAGGCTGCTGCTGACGGCTGAGAACAGGCCGCCCAGTTTCCAACCGGCAAACTCCAACTCCCCGATCAACAACCCGACGCTGAAGATTATGGCAGCGATGCCAAACAGGGGCGACAGGATGCTGCTCTGGATCAGCGCCAGACCGATCATCAACCCCCAGACTGCGGCGAAGGCGTAACCCAGAAATTCGCCGATGCTCATGCCAAGATAAATATGAAATGCTTCGAAAATGACCTCAATCGTGGTGCGACGGGCCGGGTCGGATTCCGAAGCCAGATACAATTGTGCCAGCAGCGGCACCAGGAAGACCCAACGGAGCAGGCCAACAATATTGAACACGGCAGCGACCGTGGCGAAGGTGGTCGCAATTGCCATGAATGTCGGATCGACTCCGTTGGCAACCAGCGCCGCTTGCAGCAGCGGGGCCAGAAAGATCAGCGGCACGAATCCCAGGGCAAAGCTCAGCCAGGTCAGGGTCAGTGCCCGACCACCGGCTGCATACTTCGTCAGAATCGCCCCCGTTGGCTGCCGCAATATATCCGGGTATTCGAAAATCTGGCCCAGCCGCATGAACGGCAGGAAACCCATGACCCCAAACGCCACAAACAGGACACCCAACAAGTCAGGATTCTGAATGTTTGCCACGTACTGATCTCCTTAGCTTAGTCTGATAGGATCTCGTGTTCCTCACGCGGCGCACCCAGGTAGGCGCGTTCCTGCGCGATGATTTCCGGGTCGAGCTTGGTGAACAGCGCTGCTGGTTCGCGCAGCGCCTGGCCGGGCTGAAGTTCACTTTTAGCCCAGGTGCCGATAGCGCCGCGGCCATCATAAACCAGCGCCTGATGCGCGCGGGTGGATTCCTGATAGTCCTCAATCGTCAGGCTGCCGAACAACTGGCCGTCATAGCCCAGGTATTCATGCAGGGTCTGGGCGCTGAAGGGCAGGAAGGGAGCCAGCAGCATCTTGAGGTTGTCGATCACCCGCAGGGCGGTGTAGACCGTGCGCGCGGCGTCCGCCGGGTCGTCTTTGATGCGCTTCCAGGGTTCGTGCTCCGTGAGGTAGCCGTTGGCCTCGCGTACGATGTCCATCGCGGCGACAAGCGCATCGCGCAGTTTGACCTGTTCCAGCAGAGCGCCGATGGTTTCGAACCCGGCTTCGGCGCGAGCGATCAGCGCCTGATCCGCTGCGGTCAGCACGTCGTATTCCGGCACTTTGCCGTCGAAACGCTTGTAGGCGAAGCCGAGCACGCGGTTGACCAGGTTCCCCCAGGCCGCCACCAGTTCGTTGTTGACGCGGCTGAGGAAACCCTCCCAATCGAAATCCGAGTCGCGCGATTCGGGGAAGGTCATTGCCACGTAGTAGCGGATGGCGTCGGGCTGATAGCGTTCCAGAATATCGGGCAGCCAGATGGCCCAGTTGCGGCTCTTGCTGAACTGCTTGCCCTCGATATTCATAAACTCGTTGGCGGGCACGTCGTAGGGCAGGTTGAGTTTGGTGTCGCTGCCTTGGTTGTAGATGCCGTCGATGCCGATCAGCATGGCCGGCCAGATGACTGTGTGGAAGGGAATATTATCCTTGCCGATGAAGTTGTAGATTTTGGCCGAGGGGTTGTACCACCAGTCCTTCCAGGCGTCGGGCTGGCCGTGATTGTTGGCCCACTCGACGCTGGCGGTAAAGTAGCCGTTGACCGCCTCGAACCAGACGTAGATCCGCTTGGTATTCCAGCCTTCCAGCGGCACCGCCACGCCCCAATCGAGGTCGCGGGTATAAGCGCGCCCGCGCAGCCCTTCCTCGACGCCCTGGGTAATCAGGTTGCGGGTGAAGCTGAGGACGTTGGGCCGCCAGTGCGCCTGATGCGTTTCCAGATAGCGCAGCAGTGCATCCGAGGTCTGACTGAGGTCAAGGAAATAATGCTCGCTGGTGCGCACGATCAGCTTGTCGTCGGGGTTGCTGCGGTTGTGCGGGTTGATCAGTTTGGTCGCGTCCATCAGGTTGCCGCAGTTGTCGCACTGGTCGCCGCGCGCGCTGTCATAGCCGCAGATGTAGCAGGTCCCCTCGACGTAGCGGTCCGGCAGGAAACGATTTTCCAGTTCGCTGTAGAGCAGTTCCTGTTCTTCTTTGTAGAGATAGCCGCGCTCCAGCAGCAGCAGGAAAATATCCTGAGCGATCCGGTGGTGATTTTCGGTATCGGTGTGGGTGAACAGGTCGTAGCTGATGCCGAGCTTCTGCTGAGTCTGCAAAAAGCGCTCGTGGTAATGCTCGAAGACCTGCCGCGCCGGGATGCCGCGCTTATCCGCCTCGACGGAGATCGGCGTACCGTGACTATCCGACCCGGACACCATCAGGACGCGGTTCCCCTTGAGGCGGTGATAGCGGGCGAAGATGTCGGACGGCAGATACGCGCCTGCCAGGTGGCCGACATGCAGGTCCCCATTGGCATAAGGCCAGGCGACCGAGACGTGAATGTGTTCGGGTGGGGTGGTCATGGATTCTCCTTAATCCGGTGCACTATGCTGCGAATGATAACATAGTTGAGTTGCCAGTTTACAGTGGTCAGTCATCAGAAAAACGCTGCGCGGTGCAATCGCTTTTTCTGACAACTGGTCACTGATAGCTGACCACTTCCCAACAAAAAAGCCGCCTGCCCAGTTGGACAGACGGCCTCGGTTGCGGATCGTTCCACTTCCTTCAGGCAGGAGGCAGCGCCCTCCGTCTGTCCTGACGCGGGGTGCGCATGACCATCATGCTGAAGGTGGTTGAATACGTGTTCATAGCGTGCAGTATACGGGTTATGAGGTGGGAGTCAAGTGTAATGAGGGTTAGTGGACGCATTTCATCATGCGGGCAGAGAGCCGCCAGACGTTGAAAACGTCCGGCTGCCCGGTGCGGCGGGGGAAGTGCCTGAAGGCACTCTGACCCGCCTCCCAAGCCCATTTAGCTCGACATTTCCAATTACAATTTCGTAAGGTAGGTAAAGGTGTTGACGATTTTTAAAGGTTCAGATTTCGGATGAAAAATCAGCATTTAAACTATTATGACCCTTTCTGATCGAAAATGGATAAAGTCGAGTTTAGCGGGCTTTCCCGCTTCCGAGTAGCCTGGAGTTTTGAACTCCAGACGCGGTGGCCGCTAATTTGTCCCTAAAATGAACTGTACTCAGGTTAGGCACGACCATGTCTTTTGAGGATTTGTTTCAGTTGATAGACAAATTGCCGTTGATGCGGTGCAGGTGTCGTCAAAACAGTCGTTGATCCTCTACCAGTCGGCTTATAGCCCCGTTATGAATTCTGCTCTTGCGGTGGTACATAATCTCCGATCCACTTGACCCACTCCAATTGACTGCTCACCGCATTAAACAGCTTGAGGTCCGCTGTCCAGAATTCGCAGCCCAGATGCTCAGCCAAAGCCAGATAGGTCGCATCGTAAGCATTGGGGCGATTGTAGAAATTCGCCAATTCAAATGCCCGCTGCAAGAGGGCCTCATCCGTGAATATTTCGACTGGATAGCGAAATAACCCCTGAAGTGCCGTGTGCCCATCCTTCAAAGTTAGCGTACCGCGTGCAATATGCTTACGAATGACGGATACCAATTCGTAGCGAAAAAGATACGGCGCAGCGGCATATTGATCTAGCTGTTTCCACATTTCTACCAGAGCGGCGGCTTTTACGGCATGAGGTTCCTGCAACACAATCGTCAGATACAACCCCGAATCAGCGACCACCCATGAGGTCATCCAGGCGTTCCTCTCTGGCTTCGTTCAGGAGATCCGCAGAACTGGCCGACAATCGGCCATATTTCTCCTGAACATAGTTCCCAAAACCCCGCGCCCATTCCAGCCATTCCTCGACTGACATCGGTGTGATGGCCGCTTTTCCCGTTTCGTGTTCGATTTGCAGGCGCACACGGCGCTTCGAGGATTCATCCAACGACCGGAACTTCTCGATGATTTCCTGCTCAAGAGTATTCATGATTTGTCCTGACAGTAACTACTCTGACGCTCTTATTCTACTGCATTTTGCTTCGCAGCCCTTCGATGACCGAGGCGAAATCCTGTTCGCCCAGCCCTTTGTCGGCGGCCTGCTGGTAGATCGCTTCGGCAGCGCGGGCCGTGTCGGGATGCAGGCCATACTGCTCCGCCAGCGTCAGGGCATAACGCACGTCCTTGAGCATCCACTGGAGGGCAAAATCGGTATCGCCATAGCGGTTGTCGTGCAGGCGCGGCACTTTGCCCTTGACCAGCGGGCTGCTGGAGGCGCTGTCGGCGATGAGCGCGGCGGCCTGATCCAGATCGACCCCGGCCTTTTCCGCCAGCAGCCAACCCTCGCTGAGGGCGGCCATCTGCACCGCCGCCATCATATTGTTGATCAGTTTCCAGGTCGCGCCGGTGCCGGTTGGCCCCATGTAATGAATCTGGCGGCTGATCGCTTCCAACGCCGGACGCACCCGCTCCAATACAGCCCCATCTCCGCCCACGAACAGCGTGAGCTGCCCAGCGGCGGCCTGCGGTTTGCTGCCTGTCACGGGAGAATCGAGAAAGTCGCAGCCTTTCACATGCGCCTGTTGTGCCAGGTCGCGCACCCATGCGGGTGTCACAGTGCTGCAATCGATGAGCACAGCCCCGGCGCGTGCCCCGGCCAGCGCCCCATCCTCGCCCAACCAGACCGCCCGCGATTGATCGTCATCACCGACCATGACCACGATGATGTCGGCATTTGCGGCGGCCTGACGGGGAGTCTCCGCCACCTGTGCCCCACGTGCGGCAAACGGTTCGGCCTTGCGGCGGGTGCGGTTATGGACGACGAGGCTGTAGCCCTTGTCGAGCCAGTTGTGTGCCATGCCGGACCCCATAATGCCCAGGCCGATGAGTGCGATGTGCTGCATGATCAAACCTCCACTCTTGGAACGTGTCGCCGCATTATAACCTGGGCAGGAAATGGGGACCAGACGCGATGAATTTCGTAATAAGCCCAAACCTGATCTTGAATTTGAGCCTAATTTCTCGTATCATAGATTACTTCCGCAACGAACAAACCCCTCCCCCATCCTCGTAACCACCGGAGCGGGGGTTTCTATTGGAGACACAATGACTGCTTCCTTCCATGATCTGGGCCTGGCCCCGGAACTTCTGACCACTTTGCAATCCCTCGGTTATGCCGAACCCACCCCGATTCAAGCACAGGCTATCCCTCCGCTGCTGGCCGGTCAGGATGTTCTGGGACAGGCGCAAACTGGGACGGGCAAGACGGCGGCATTTACGCTGCCTGCACTGCAAAATCTCGACGCGAACGGGCTTCAGGTCCTGATCCTGACTCCCACGCGCGAACTGGCGATTCAGGTCGCCGAGGCGGTTCACCGCTATGGCAGCGGCATAGGCGTGCGCGTGCTGCCGATTTACGGCGGCCAATCGTATGACCGCCAGATCCGGCGGCTGCGCAAAGGCGTTCAGGTGGTCGTCGGCACCCCCGGGCGCACGCTCGACCTGATCGACAAAAAAGAACTGAATGTGCGCGATGTGCGCTATCTGGTGCTGGATGAAGCCGACGAGATGCTGAAGATGGGCTTCATCGAGGACATCGAGTTGATTCTGAAAACGACCGATGCCAGCGAACGGCAGACCAGCCTGTTTTCCGCGACGTTCACCGACACCATCCGGCGGCTGGCGCAAAAATACATGCGCGACCCGCTGCAAGTCTCGGTCGAATTTGAAGAAGCGACCTGCACGAATGTCAACCAGCGTTATTACGTCGTGCAGGAAGACCAGAAGGTGGCCGCCCTCAGCCGCCTGCTGGAAGTCGAGAATCAGAAGAATACGCTCATCTTCACCCGCACCAAAATAGGCGCGGCGGAGCTGGCTGAAACGCTGATGATGCGCGGTTATCCCGCAGCGGCCATTCACGGCGATCTGTCGCAGGCCGAACGCGAACGCATCGTGGGGCGCTTCCGCAGCCGCGATCTGACCATCCTGGTGGCGACCGATGTGATGGCGCGCGGCGTCGATATTCCCGATGTGTCCCACGTCATCAATTACGACATCCCGCAGTTGTCGAACGAATATGTCCACCGCATTGGCCGCACCGGTCGCGCCGGGCGCAGCGGCGACGCCATCACCCTGGTGACTCCGCGTCAGCGCCGCCTGCTGAAGATGATCGAAGACTTTATCGGCAAGCCAATCACCCGCAGCAAACTGCCGGACCGCGAGACCGTGCTCCAGCGGCGCGAGTCGATCTTTAAGGCGGGTCTGCTGGAACAGATTGGTACCTATGTCGATGGGAGCGATGAACCACTGCTGGACGAACTGCTGGCGATGGGCTACTCGGCGGAGCAGGTTGCGGCGGGCATCATCAAGTCGCTGCGCGCCCAGCAGACTCAGCGCCCGCTGGAAGAAATCCGCGAGGTGACGTCGTCGCGTGAGCTGCCGCAGCAGCGTGCGAAAAAATCCGGTCGTTATGGCAGTCACGAGCCGGGGATGGTGCGCCTGTGCATGAACGTGGGCCGCTCCAATGGGCTGCGCCCGGCGGATGTCGTCTACAGCATCGCCAGCAAAGCCAATATTCCGGGGAGCGTCATCGGCGCGATTGATATTCAGCATCACGAAACCTACCTGGATATTCCCGACAGTCATGTGGACGTGGTGCTGCACGAGATGAAGCACTACAAAATTCGCGGGCAGATGATGAAGCTGGCGCGCGCTAATGAACGTGAACGTGCGCGCTAAATCTCTGTAGTCTGGGGGCGCGATTAAAGCTCTGCCTGACGGGTGGGGCTTTTTGATTCTCCCGCCGCAGTCGTCAGGATTTTCTAACCGGAGCGTTGGTCAAACGGAGGTCGGCTGCACTGCGCCCATTGATCGGGTAAGCTGGAAAGTGCATACACTAAAACTATTGCATCCGAATGAATCCGATAGGTAAATCGTTTTGTCCGCACCGACCCGCTTTCATCAGCCCGCTGTGCGCCCTTCTCAACCGCATCCGGCTCGACCGCCGCAGCCTGTTCGCCCGCGCCGACGCTGGCTGCCGTATGCGCTGGCCGGTGGCTTCGGCATGGTGCTGCTGCTGGCGCTGGCCTGTGTGTTTGCGGTCGTGCTGGCATTCGTATCCGCAGACCGCATCCCCGAACGGGTGACGGTGGCCGGGGTGAATATTGGCGGCGAATCGGCCCAGAAAGCCGAGATGCGGCTGGAACAGGTCTTTGCGGACAAGACCATTCAACTGACGGGTGGCGAACGTACCCAGACTCTGAGTCTGACGGACCTCGGCATCAGCGTCGATCTGGAAGCGACCCTCGCTGCCGCGCAGCAGGCCGTGCCCGGTCAGGCGGTCAACCCGGCTTATGAGGTTGATCTGGGCCAGGCGCAGACGGCGCTGGTGACCCTGAGCCAGGTGGTCAACGTCGAACCGCTGGGCGGGGATGCGCCGCGCAATGGCCGGTCGATCGACATTCCCGTGCTGTTGGAC
>JAIOHO010000246.1 GCA_019912905.1 Anaerolineae bacterium | reverse complement strand
AGATGATACAGGCGATCGTGAGGATCAGCCTCGGGATGTAAGGTGCGATTGAGTCCGAGCAGCACATTGAACATCGCAGCGACATAGGCTAAACGGGTTTCAAAATGGGCACAGGTACGATGAAAGACTTTCTTCAAGCTGCATACCATGGTCACCAGGGAGCGCGCGGTTTCCACCAACATGCGCTCGTTCCAGGTGCCACGCGGGCAGAGCTTGAGATTGGCGGGAATGCCGTCAGCATCATTGAAGCCGGTGTCAGCCAGCACGATACTCACCTCTTCCAACACCTTCACCAGCGGCAAGAAGACCTGATCGTGGACATTGGCGGTATCCCAGGCCCAACTGACAATCTGCCCATCGTCATTGATCAGCCAACACAGCTTCATGCCCACGATCCAGCGCCAGTTGGACTTGCCTTTCTTGCCGATTTGCTGCTCACTGCGGCCTTCGCGGATGGGATGAATCAGCTCGATGCCATAGCTGTCAATGACGGTGAAGAAACTCGGTTCCGCCAGAAAGCCTTGACACCAATCCCGATGCGTGCGCAGCAGGCGCTGCAAGCGCGTGCGATGCGGCAATCCGCCGAACAGCGCGTCGAAATCGCGCACCAGCCAGCGGTAGAAGGCCCGAAAGTAACCGCCCTTCAGGGCAAACAACACGCCAATGGTCACCAGTTCACTCGGATACTGCTTGGCCTGGGGATGTTTGGGCCACTTCGGCATCCGATCATCTATCTCACAGAACACGGCGATGATAAACTCTTCCGTAGTCACGGCGCATACCTCCAACAGTTGGACGACTATCGGTTGTATGCTGTCCGTGACCTTTTTTCAACTAGCACCAACGGTTACTAACTGACAAAATGACTTTAGAAGAGATTTGTGAGGTGCTCCATGCGCGAGGATATCGGTATCGTAGCGGTCGCCCATTTGTTGAAATCAAGAAGAATGGGCAGCGCAAGGCCAATACCAACACCTTGTCGGCAATGTTTCATAACTGGACCTATGCAGGTTGGTTGACAAGTAAAGCAGCCAATATACCGCCCAAGTCAATTCGTGGTGACTGGGAGCCGATCGTTTCCACTGAGGAATTCGAGCGAGGTCTCGCAATACTAGCGGAACGCAGCAACCATCGGGTCGTTAGGCGAAAGCATGACTACTTGCTGAAGGGTTTCATTTATTACGAAACAGGGGAAGGTAGTGGCCTTAGAAAACTGACTGGGTCAACGTCGAATTCGAGCCGCTCGGGTGGTGGTACAGCTTATTACTGCATCCCCCGCAGTAATGTCAACTTTCTATGCAGCGAAATTGATGCCCAGATCCCAGCCGAGCTTGTGAATGTTCAAGTTGCCCCGGACCATATTCCAGCTATACGTGCGACATACACCCAGGATGTGGCAGAAATGTTGGGGCATCTCCGCCCGGATGAACAAGAACGACTCATCGCCTCCCTGAAAGCAGTAGACGATGAAGAGGCCCGAATGGTGCGTCTCTTCGCGGCTGGAAAAATAACGGAAAGTGTTTGGGATGGTCTATGGCGGGAGTGGCAAGATCGCCGCAACAAGATTCGAGCTACTCTCGAATCGCTACAACATCGGCAAGAGACACATGTCACCAATTTGGATACCGCACTGGCGATTATCGCGCAGGTCGGTATCGTGTATAATACGCTTGAGCGCAGTGACCAGAAAGAACTATTGCGTCAGATGGTCGAGCGGGTCGTTGTTGACCCGGCAGGAAAGGTAAATCTGGAGCTGCGCACCCCCTTCGCTTACTTAAGCGACATCTCTAATCAGGTGCGGGGTGGTACACTCAGCGGGTTCGACCGCGGCAAGAAAACGAAAACCGGCAAAGTCGCCTCTGCCGGTTCTCATGAAACCCAATGTTCGGATTGGGTCTTATGCTGCGGGAAGGACAAGAGTTTAGGCGAACACTCCACGAGCAATAACCCCTTTGATTTTCTCCAACAAATCGAATTTCCTCAACGCGCCGGTGTAGCGCGTTTCACAGACCCGGATCAGCTCTTGGCTGTTCGGTGATTGAGGGAGATAGAACCTCCCCCAACCACCTTGAA
>JAIOHO010000245.1 GCA_019912905.1 Anaerolineae bacterium | reverse complement strand
TGCTGGCATCGACCGCAATGCGCAGCTCGCCATAGGGGAATAACTCGATCGCGGTCGGCTCTGGGTTCGGCAGTTGGGTCGCTATCACCACCGCGGCCAGCAGCACGATGACCGCGACGATCAGGGCAAGTCTGCGGTTGGGGCGGACAGCCATAAGCTTGTGCCTTGCGCGCGGTCGAGCGCATAATCCTGAATCGCGTAGTAGATCGGCTTGATCTGAAAATCGGACGTGACGATTTCGAAGTTGTCCGGGTAGCTGTAAGTCGGGCCGGGATAACGGAAGGCCCACAAACAGAGTTTGTCGAGCCACGGCCAGTTATCTTCGGCATACTGGAAGGCGTCCAGGGTGTAGCGGATGCGCAGCGCCGGGCGAACAGCTTTGGTCCAGCGGGGATGATCGTTCCAGCCTGTTTCGGTGATGTAAATCGGTTTCTGGACTTTATCGTACCGGGCCATGATGTCGTGCAGCAGTTCCGCGCGTCGGAAATTCAACTGGTCAGGCGCGGGGTCGGCTTCAGGCGGCTCGGTGAACCCGTAGGTGTGGACCGCCAGACCATCAAAATAATCGGCTGCACCGGCTTGGTACAACTCCTCCAGGTACAGCAGATCGTTGAGTCCATTGGGGCTGCCTTCCGGCTCCAGCGTAGGGGCCAGTCCTGCCGCCAGAACCTGGATGTTCGGATGAGCTGCATGCACACGCGGATACACGGCTTGCAGCAGCCGGGCGTAGGCAGCGGCATCGACTGGACGATAACCCCATTCAAAGGCCAGGTTCGGCTCGTTCCAGATGATCACATCTTCGACCACACCGGCATACCGTGCGGCGAAATCCGCCACGAAAACCGCGAAATCGTCATAGGCTTCTTCGGGCAGGTCGTTGAGGGTAGTATCTTTCGGGCGCGCCCAACCGGGCACGAGGCCCATGCGTGCGATGACTTTCAGCCCCTGGTTCTGCGCGTGGCGAATGATGCGATCCGCCGGTTCCCAGTCGTAATAGTTTTCCGTATCCTCGATGTACGCCCAGGGGAAAAACTCGACGATCGTGGTCGCGCCCATTTCACGAACAAGCTGAAGTGTGCGCTGGATCTTCCACTCCCAGACTTCGTCAATCAACCGGGTATGCACGCAGACTTCGGGGTGGTTGGTTTCGACGACCTGCTGCGGGCCGAGCGGCGCGCGTGGGCCGATGGCACCCAGCAGGCTGAGCACATAGCAGGCCACGGCCAATCGGACATACCAGCGCCAGTGCTGCTTAAGCGAAGTGCGAAACCATTGATCTGTTGCCAACATGACGCTAATGATACTATCATTGGCGGATATGAGACCAGGGAGCATCCGGCAGTGGTCGTCCCCGGCGTTTGGTGTTACATTATCGTAATATGGTCACATGTATTCAATTTGTAATATTGTTACCGCTATATATTAGTGAAATATGGTATAATAAAATCGAAATGAAACGTAATCTATACCAAGAACTAACTCATGAGATTGTTCATCAGCTATGCGCGCGTAGATAAATATTATTGCGCACAGATCATGGAGGTTCTCAGCGCCCATGATCTCTGGATAGATAATCGTCTTCAGGCCGGGAAATCCTGGTGGGACGAGATCCAACGTCGTCTCGAATGGTGCGAGGGGTTTGTCTACCTGCTATCACCCGAATCGGTGAGTTCGACCTACTGCCGCAGGGAGTATGAAATCGCAAAGGCCCTGGGCAGGCCCATCTTCCCGATCCTCATCCATGCCCGTACCCAACTCCCTGATGACCTGGCCGACATGCATTACGTCGATCTCAGTGCCGGGGTCACGATCGACGCCGTCAAGCTGATTCTCGACTCGATCTACCTGGCGGACCACACACGTCAGCCCATGCCTGCACCTGATCCTGTGGGTATCGCCAGCACTGCCTTCCCGCCCGACCAACCATCTTCGGTGCAGGATGCCGAGTACCTCGTTCAGGAAGCCATCGAAGCATTTGATACCAAACAGTATGATCGCGCCGTGTTTTTGCTGAAGCAGGCCAAAACAAGCGGTTATGTGACGTTTATCGACCTGGATTCCCTACTGCAT